>JABFSM010000326.1 GCA_013140635.1 Gemmatimonadales bacterium | reverse complement strand
ACCGGCTTCTTGTCCTCGGGCTTGTCGGCGACTTTCTTCTCAGGAATGTACGGCAGCTTGACGACCACACTCGCGTAGTCTTTGGCCTTCGGACTCTTGGAGAGGAGTGGGTCCTCGACCGTCGCGGTGCCGGTCCCCGGGCCATGGCGCTCATCTCCCTTGGCCGGCGCAACGGTAAAGGAGTAGGTGCCGGGCTTGAGCCGGCTCCACCCCACCGAATGGAAGACGCCGGAGCCGGTAAACTTGGTCTCCTTGTCCAGCGTGACGCCGGCGCCGCTGTAATAGAAGCTGTCTCCTTTTTCTCCCATGCCGAACACCGAGACCGACACGCTCCCCGAGACCGTCGGCTCGTAGAGCACGACGGGTAGGTCGAGCTTGGCGGTGGCCACCACCGCGCTGTCCCGATCGAGCAACTGCGCCGTGTAGCGCATGTCGGCGGTGACCGCCCGATAGGCGACCCACCCTGTGGAATCCGCCGTGAACCGATCGGCCCACGCCTTCCCCGGCGTCCAGCCGGCCGGGGCGCCGTCCTTGACGCCGAGCATCTCCTCCTCGACCGCGATCCGGAGCGGCTCCTTCACCTTGGACGGGATGGTGCGGGTGTCGAACTCGAGGTAGGGCGGGAGCTCCTCGCTCGCGTAGGTGAACGGGTACTTGATGGTGAAGGAGGTCTTGTGCCTATCCGCCAGCTCGAGCGCCTTCTTCTCGACCGCGGCGGCCGCTTTCTCCTCGTCGGCTTGGATCCGGACCCGGAGCCCATCCTTGGCCGCGAGCAGCGAGCGCTCCGCGTCGAACGCCTTCCTCATGATGTCGTTGAAGGCCTTCTTGTTGGCCTCGTCGATTTCGGCCTGCGCCTCCATCACCTCGTGGTGCCGTCCCAGGATCAGCGCGCACTCCTCGGCGATCATCTCCTGCATCTTGTCGGTCTGATCGCTCAGGAAACGGAGGATGAGCCCCAATCCAGAGGCCTCGCCCCGGAGTTCGTCCTTGTAGCCGGGAGGCTGTCTGGCGTACCAGTCGTAGACGTCGAGGCGGCACTCGCTCAGATAGTCGGGGTTGTATCGCCCCGGCCAGTTGGAAATGTACTTGACGTACTTGTACTTCTCGTCGTAGACCTTGGCGATCCGCTTGTAGAAGGGGATATCGAAGCCATACTTGAGCTTGAGGTCCCAGGCCCGCTTGGTGTGAGCATCGGTGCCCGGCTCGAGCTTCTCGGCGGTGAGAATGCTGTCGAGGAGCGGCGCGAAGTACACCCCGGCCGAATCGGCGAGGGCACCGTCGCTCAGGTTGTCTTCCGGCACCGCGCCATTCGAATACTTCTCGCCGTCGATCACCTCCGACGGCGCGATGGCGTGCTCGTTCTTGAAACGGCCGTAGAAGAGCGGGAAACCCGGCGGGCTCCCCCGGTACACCGAGCTCTTCGCATCGGGGAACCGGTTGGCGCGCGAGCGCGCGGGACCTAGCGCCCCATCGGGAATCGGGCCGCCGTCGGGCCCGCGCGGCCTGGCCTTGAGCGCCTGCTCCGTCAGGTCCTTGTCGATCTTGGCCACGACGATGGTGTGCAACACCTCGGGAACGCCGGTGGCAATGTTATACACCAGCATCCCGTGCCCGAGCTTCGGGAAGTAGCTCATGGCGCCCCAGAGGGTGCCGGTCCAGGCCGCCTCGGCGTACTTCCCCTCCTTGACCTTGAGGAGGATGTCGGAGGCGAGATACGGCGTGGAAATGTAGCTCGGCATGAACCAGATCGCCTCGCTGATCGCAGCCCGCATCATAACGTTTGAGCACGCCGGCGACATGACGCCGTCCTTACAGCCGTACGCGTAGGCGCGGGCTAGGTTCACCGCCGCCGAGCCGAGCATGAGCGGGGAGGCGTTCTGGACGAAGGCCTCGCGGAAGTCGCCGCGGATGCGATTGCCGAGGGCTTGGGTGCCCAGGTAAAGCTGGAGGCGGCGCTCCGGGCTCAACCCCCAGTAGCGCGCATCCATCACATGATCCTTGACCGCTTCGGGCGCGATCGTCGTCGGCTCGACCGGCACGCCCTTCGACTTCACGCCGGCCACCGCCTTCTCCTTCTTCTCGATGGCGAGCTCGAGCGCCCGCTGCTGCGACTTCTTGATCAGATCGTCGATGGTCCGGCCGACCTTGTTGTTCGCTTCCCCCTTGATGAACCGGTCGATCTCGGCGCGCGTGACCTGATCGAGAGCGCCGTAGAATTCGGCGATCTCGATGGTCGGCGCCGTGCTGAGCGCCCGCTTCTTGAGGTCGTGGCGCACCACCGGGTCTTTGATCCCGTTCACCAACTCGTAGAAGAGCGCCACCTCCACCGCCCGCTCGAACGCCACCTTGCGAGCGCCATCGGTGCCGTCCATCACGAACTTTTCGGTGGCGGGATCGAAGCGGACCCGGTTGCGGAGCACTCCCTCGGGCGTCAGGTCGCGCGCCACGGTGTGCCGGAGCCCCGCGAGTACCGCCTCGGCCAGCACCTGGCGCTGTTGCAGCTCGAAGAGGTATTGCTGCTCCGCCACGACGAGCCGCTCGCGCAGCTCCGCAGCCACCTGTTGATTCTCCAACTCGCGGGTGACGGTTGCCTCCGCCTCCACGCGGAAGTCTCTGAAGTATTCGCGCTGCACGTCGAGGCTCGTAAACTCGCGCTTGACGCCGTTGCGGTTGCCGGTCTTGTCGAGCTCGATCTGCATCGAGATGTCGATGATCCGCTTGAACTTCTCGATCTGGGCATTGTCGAGGAGCGGCTTGCCGTTGTCGTCGACCAGGGCGCCGAAGGTGAGCTTGAGATACTCCTTGAGCACCTCGTCCCGCGTAGCGGGGCGGCCGTCCTTCGTCGACCAGACCTTGTTCGGATCGCTGTCGTGGATCTGCTTGTAGCTGTTGGCGAAGAACTTGAGGTTGCCGAGCCCCTCGTTGATGATCCGATTGGCGTACTTGGCGCGGCGGATGGCGTCCTGCGCGTTGTCGCCGGTGTGGTGGGAGTACTCCCCGATGTTCTGCACCAGATTGCCCAGCGCATTCATGTGGTTGTACTGGGCCTGTACTCCGCGGTACCGCTCGGCGATTTCCCGGGTGCGGCCGGCGTCTTTGATGACTTGGCGCTCGATCGGAATCTCGGGCTTGTCGAGCTCGGGGTTATAGGCCAGGAGCTCGGTCCACCCCTCGCGCAGCGCGCGGTTATGCACCTGCTCCTTGTTGGCGCCGGGCACCGAGTATTTCTCCTTGTCCATCCGGAGCCGGCCGAGCATCTCCTTGACGCGCGAATTGTGCTCGAACTCGGTGAGGGTCTCGTTCCGCCAGTCGGGGTAGAATTCGTCCCCATTCATCACCTTGATCTCGACCTGCTCGGGAGTCATCCCCTGATGGATCCGCTGCCAGGCCTTGGTGTGCTCGGTGATCATCTGCTCGATGGTGAGCCCCGACGCTTCCGCCAGGTAGTACAAGGTGTAGTCGAGATCGCTCCGAATGCCGTTCGACTTGCCTTGGTTGGTGATCTCGACGTTGACCTTCCCGTTCTTGAGGAGATCCTTCCAGACCATGAGGTCCATCTGCTTGCGCAGCTCGCCGAGCCGCGTGTTGACCGCGGCGAATTCTCCCTTGGCCATCAGGGTCCCGACGACCTTGGCCGCCTTGGGATCGAGCTTGTAGAGCTCGATCATGAACGGCACGTCCATCTGCGCGGCGGTGCGGCTCTTGAGCTTGGCTTCGACCGCGTCCACGACGGAGCTTGCCGGAGGGGGCTCCGCTTTCGGCGCCTCGGCCGCCTTGGGCTCGGCGCGGGTAAGAGCCGCGCGGCGCTCCACGTCCAGCTGGGCTCGCTGCGTCGGTTCCTCCGGCTCGAGCAGCGCGGCATCGTCGACCCTGGGCTGGTTCGGCTCGGCCGCCGCCGTCTTGGGGGCCTTGGTCACGTCCTCGTCGGCGGGGGCGTCGAGCTGCCCCGTCCTTACCTTCTCCTCCGCCTGCTTGTCGAGTGCCATGTAGGTACGGCCGGGGTTGTCCTTGGCGCCGTTCCCCCAGCTGACCTGATACTTCCCCATCGCCACACCCATCGCATGCAGGCGCTTGACCGCCTGCCTGGTCATCGCGTTGCTCGGCTGATAGTGCCCCGAGCGATTGTCGATCAGCTTGAGCACGCCATTCTCGATGATCATGTGGCCGGCACCGGCCACGCGGTGGCCGGCGGGAATCGACGAGTGATTGATCCCCGAAAGGCCGTACACATCGGCGATTCCCTTGATCCACTCCGGCGCCAAGACGAAGAACTCCCCGTTGGCGTCCATCACCCAGATGCAGGTGCCCCGGTCCTCCTTCACGGCGGACTGGCCGAACAGGCCCTGCGTATCGATGGGGCGGAGCTGGGAGGGGTTGTTCGGGTCCCGGGACATCAGCAGCATCTTCCCGTCCCGCTCGACGAAATGGACCCGGAAGTTCTCGATGTACTCCGCCGAAGGGCCCTCGGTGGGGACGTAGAAGGTGCCGCGCCCATAGTCGTCGTGCGTTGCCCCCGGCAGATAGTCGGGATGCATCGGCTTGGTGGCAATCTGGTCGCTGCTGACCGCCCAGCGCGGGTTGGGCGGGCCTAACGCACTGCCGGTCTTGGCGTTCTTCCGGATGACCTCGTCGAAGGTGGCGGGGTTCGAAAACGCGAACTCCATCACTTCCTTCTGTTTCTTGGTCCGGTCGGCCCGCTCCGCCTCGTTGGCCTCGAGCCAGGCGGTGCCTTCGGGCGTACCCATCAGCGTGTGCCGGTGGACCCGGTAGACGGGCGCGCCCTTGGCCGCGTCCTGGGCGTTCCCCTTGTCGGCGTAGACCTGCAGCCTCCGCTTCCCATCCGCGCCCTGAGGGAGCTTGTCCCACCCCGGCTCGCCCACCAGGTAGAGAATCAGGGGGATGTGACGGTACTTGAACTGGGTCTCATCACCCTGCGCCGCGAGCCCGGTGACGGTGGCCGAAAGCCAGAGCGCGGCAAGGAGGAACCGCCGGATGAGGGGCCGCATACTACTTGAGCCTCGACTTCATGGTCTTGAACTCCTGGCTGTCGATCTGCATTTCGGTCTCGAGGGGGAAGGTCTCGAGGTAGGCCGAGGTGTATTCGATCCGCTCGGTGGTGGGCGGATGGGTCGACAAGAGCTTGAACGGCTGCTTCGGGTTCGCCTCGTAGAGCCTGAGGAAGAACTTGGTCATGAAGGTCGGGTTGTAGCCGGCGTTGAAGGCGATATGGGTGCCGTACTTGTCGGCCTCCTTCTCTTCGCCTCGGCTGTAGCCCCGGTCGAGCAGCTCCAGGCCGGCGGACACGCCTAGCGTTAGGAGTTGCTCCTTGAAGTTGCTGTTGTCGATTCTTGCGGCGGTGAGAATGGTGCCGACCAGCAGCCGCTTCTGTCCCGACGCCACCAGCGCGCGAGCGCTGTGGTGGGCGTAAACGTGGGCAATCTCGTGCGAGAGCACCGCCACCAGCTCCGCCTCCGATTCGCAGAACTTGAGGAGTCCGGTGTTGACGACGATGCGGCCCCCCGGGAAGGCCATGGCGTTGACGGCGGACGACTCCACCAGGTCGACGGTGTAGGTGAAGGGCGGGCCCCCCGGCGCCTTGGCCAGGAGCTTGTCGACGATCTTCTGCAGGTACGCCTTCGTATCGGCGTCCTGGGAGATCTGCAGGGTGGGCGCCATGGCCTGGAGCCCGCGGGCGCCCAGGTCCTGCTCGAACTGGGGGGTCACCTGGAGCACGAGTTCGGGCTGGTAGTTGTTGGCGGGGTTGAGCCGGGTGAGCTTGGCGCCGGGGCTCTCGTAGTATTTCCCGTACTCGTACCAGTTACCCAGGAAGAAGTCCTGGAAGGCGCGCTTCAGGTCGTTCATCTCGCGGACGATGGCGGTGTCCTGGCTGGCCATGGCGGTGAGGCCGGCGTAGACCACCGTTTCGCGGAGCTTGCTCTGGCGCCCGTAGGCGTGGGCCAGGAAACGGTGGGCGTTGATCGCGTCGGCGTCGGCGTCCACCACTTTCTGGAGGAAGTCGCTCGCCTTCTCGAAGGAGCCCTTGTCGCCGGCGGCGCCCTCGTAGAAATAGACCATGCCGAGCCCTTCGGCGGCTCGGCGGCTGGCGGGGTCGGTCTTGAGCGCCTTTTCGAGGGTGTTCCGGGCCTTCTTGTAGGCATCGCGGGCGGCGCGGTTGTCCTTGCGGCCGAGGGCGGCGTGGCCGGCGTTCAGGTCGGCGTTGGCGGCGTCGAACAGGGCGGTCAGGTCCGGGGCCTTGACCGGTGCTGCCCCCGGTTTGGCGGGTGTGTAGGGGGGTTGGGCAGAGGCGGCTGTGGCACCGAGGGCGAAGAGTAGCAGGAACGTCGGTACGCGAATGTACCGGACCTCATCCGTGAGGATCATCGGCATGCCTCGGCTTGTGGCCGGGGGAACCCGGCCTGGGAAATTACGCTCTATATAGATGTATGCGCTAGAAGGCGGGGGGATAGCTCAGACGCAGTCATTGCGAGGCCGCGGAGCGGCCGAAGCAATCCCTGTCATTGCGAGCGCAGCGAAGCAATCCCTGTCATTGCGAGCGTAGCGAAGCAATCTCCCAGGCAGCGCGAAGTGCGTACCGGGCCTGTGGGATCCCTAGGCGGCGCCCCGCCAGGCTGTGACGGCGGCGATCACCGGACCGGCCGGGACGAGCGCTTTTCGGACCGGGTCGACCGTGAGGTTCATTCCCTCGAGGGAGTGAACGCCGAGCAGGATCATGTCACCCGGTTCGGCAAAGACGACGAGATCGGGTGCCTCGGTCCCAGCGGCCCTGACGAGGGCATAGCCGATGTCTCGTTCCAAACGCCGGCCGTCCGCAACGACGAAGGCCTGCTTGCGTCGGGCGGTAATGCCGAGCTCCTCAAGGACGTGGCGAGGCACCCAGGTGTACTCGCTGCCGGTGTCGACCAGGGCATCGGGAACGGCGTGCCGAGCGCCACCCGCTTCGAGGCTCCCGATCTCGATCGTGGTGCGGAAGAGTCCCATTTCTGACAAGGTAGTCCTCCCGAATAGATGAGCGTAATCCAACCATTGCGCGATGGGTAACAATCTACGCGCATTGGGCTGGCGCCACGCTGCTGCCCTCACGGAAAAAGCGGCGGCGCCATTCGCTTCTTCGTCGCCTGCTCGAAGGCATACGCCAGCTCGATCAGCTTCGGCTCCGAGCAGGCCGTCCCTGTGAAGCTCACGTTATAGGGGGCGGGCTTCGGCTCGAAGCCGGCCGGAAAGGCATTCGCGCCGGTCGGAACTTGTGCCGGAAGGAAGGCGTACGGCACCGTCACCGTCGGATAGCCGGGCCGCGCGCCGATGTTGGCGCTGCTCACGCCGGGAAAGAGGAGCGCATCGAGGTTGTGAGCCTTGAGCGCGCCATCGAGGCCGTTCGTGGCGGAGAGGAGGACGTCCTTCCGCCGGTCGGCCTCATAACGGGTACGGTCGGCGTTGAGGTCCATCTCGTCGGAGATGTCGAGGTTGGCCTGCCCGTACTTGATCGCCCCCGCCCGCTGGTGCGCAATGTTCCAGGCCCGGAGTTCGGCCAACGTCTTGACCGGCGCCTTCGCACCCAATGAACGAAGCCAGGCGTTGAAGTCGCGCTTCATGCCGTACTTGAAGGCAATGGAACAATCGGCATCCCTACCCTTCGCGTTGTCGAGCCCGCTGCAGACCCCCCAGTTGAGGAAGTTGTTGGCCGGCACGGTGTCGATCACACTCGGGATATCGGCGGGATCGACGATGACAGCGCCTTTCGCCTTGAGCAGGGCGACCACCTCGTCCATCACCTTCCGTTGCGCCTCGCCGAGCCCGCCGCGCGGCGGGGTGCCGGTGGTGCGGTCGTAGAAGAAGGCGCGAGGGATCCCGATGCGAGCGCCAGTTAGGCCATTCGCGTTGAGGAACTTGGTGTAGTCGCGCCCCGGCGGCGGGGTGCACTTCCGGGTGGCGGTGTCGTTGGAGTCGGGGGCGGCGCCCTCCATGGCGCCGAGCATGATGGCGGCGTCCGCCACGGTGCGGGCCATCGGGCCCGGGGTGTCCTGGTCGGCGGAGATCGGGATGACGCCCCAGCGGCTCACCCGCCCCACCGTGGGCTTGATGCCCACGAGGAAGTTTTGGATCGAGGGGCTCAGGATCGAGCCGGAGGTTTCGGTGCCGACGTTGGCGGCCCAGAAGCTGACGTTGGTGCCGACGCCGGAGCTCGATCCGCCGGTACCCAGAACCGCTCGGCCGTCGAAGAACTGGTCCCGCGGGTCGCGCCGCGGATCCCAAGCGTTCATGCCGTAGCCGGTCAAGCCGGCGTAGTTGGTCGGCATTCCGGAGGCGACCCAGTTGGCAAGCTCGGTGAGCTGGGTCTTGGCCAGGATGATGGCGCCGGCGGCCTTGAGGTTCCGGGTGAGGGTCGCGTCGTAAGGCGGCACCAGGTCGGCAAAGGCGAGGGCGCCGCCGGTGGTGGGCATCGTGACGTCGTGGATATTGTCTTTCAAGGCGACGGGGATGCCGTGCAGAGGCCCAAGGACGACGCCGCGAGCGCGGAGCCGGTCGAGGGAGTCGGCAATCTCGAGTGCCTTCGGATTCACCGTGATGATGGCGTTGAGCTTGTCCTCGTAGGTCGCGATGCGGAGGAGGTATTGCTCCACCAGCGCGCGGGAGGTGGTGCGCTTCTGCTCGAGGGCAGTCCGGAGTGTCGGGATCGACGCCTCGACCACTGATATCGGCATAGCCGGAGCGGTGTTGCCCGTGGGGGAGGTGCCGCGCCGCTGGGCGGCCACAGGAAGGGCGGCGACAGCGGCTACAACCAGGACACCCGCA
The DNA here is from genome assembly GCA_013140635.1 of Gemmatimonadales bacterium. Classification (GTDB taxonomy): domain Bacteria; phylum Gemmatimonadota; class Gemmatimonadetes; order Gemmatimonadales; family GWC2-71-9; genus JABFSM01. Next base: position 9,574 of record JABFSM010000326.1, on the reverse strand, counting down.
GAAAGGCGGCGCGCCATATGAAGACTCCCTGAGCTCGGAGGAGTGGATCGAATCCGCACCAATTTACCATTTCGCCAGGCAAACGTAGATTACGGCGTCCTTCTCACAGGCTATGTCCCATGCGTCCCACTCCTGCCCCTTTGCCGTCGCGACTGGTCGCGCTCGTGGCGCCGCTTCTCCTCGCCGCCTGCGGCTCAAGCGATCCGGGGCCTGATCCGAGCATCTTGGCCGGGTTCGAGGTGGTCTCCGGGAGCAACCAGACTGCCGCCGCGGGCTCGGTGGTGGGCCAGCCGATCGTGTTTCGTGCCCTGAACGCGGCGGGAGGCCCGGTCGCGGCAGCGGCGGTCACCCCGGTCCTCACCGGCGGCGGCAGCGTCTCCCCCACCGTAGCGGTGACCGGCGAGAATGGCTTGGCGACTTTCATCTGGACTTTGGGACCGACGGTGGGCCAGCAGACGCTGACCACGAGTCTGACCACTGGCGTGGGGGCAGTTTCGGTGACGGCGACGGCGACCAGCCCGGCCGTGGCCGGGACTATCCCACCATCACCCTGACGGCTCCGCATCGATAGCCTTGTTTGATGCTGGCCTCTCCTCACTCATCTAAGTATCTTGGATGAGTGCCGTAAAGGAGATGCCATGCGCGTCCGAACCGTCGGTTCCTGTGCTGCCCTGGTCCTGCTTGTTACCGCTGTCCAGGCCATCTCGGCGCAGCGAGACACCGCGCTACAGCGCCGCCTCGACGCCTACGTCAAACCGTACACCGCTGCCAGGCTCTTTTCGGGGGTGGTGCTCATCGCCAAGGGTGACACGCTCCTGGCCCACGTGGCGGTGGGGCGGCGCGACCCGGCCGGCCGCGTAGCGCCGACCCTTGTCACCCCGTTCCATATCGCCTCGCTCTCGAAGGCCTTCACCGCCGCCCTGGTGGTAAAGCTGGCGCAGGAAGGGCACCTCTCGTTCGACGACACGCTCGCCAAATTCGTTCCGGGCATCCCGAACGGCGAGCGGATCACGATCGACCAACTGCTCCGTCACACCGCCGGCATCGGCGAGTTCGACACCTCCCGCCCTTACCTCGAGGCGCTTCCGCTCGACCAACTGGTGGCGCTCATCGCGAAGGTCCCCGCCGGCTTCCCACCCGGGAGCAACGATCAGTACAGCAACGAGGGGTACATCCTGCTCGCCAGGATCGTCGAGCGGGCGAGCGGCCTCTCCTATGGAGAGTATCTGCGCCGGGTGTTTCTCGCCCCTCTGGCGCTCCGGAGCACCGCGATCGCCGCGATCGCCGCGATCCAGCCGAGGCCGGGCGCCGCCCATGGCGGCAAGGCCGTTATGGGTGGAGCGCCGGTGTCGGTCCCCCGCCACGAGGCGCCGCTGCTCGGCGCATCCGGGCTCTCCAGCACGGCCACCGATCTCTGGGGCTGGATGCGCGGGGTACGGAGTCGCCGCATCGTCGACTACACCGCACTGCGGTATCCGTACGGCTGGGGCCGCCGGAACTATCTCGGGCACCCCCTGATGGAGCAATCGGGGTCGGTGGAGGGATTCGGTTCCTACATGGCGTCCTACGAGGACGGGTACTACGCCGTCGTCCTAAGCAACGTCCAATCGGGGATGATGGGCCGCTGGGGGCCGGATCTGGCCGCAGTTCTCTTTGGTGGAGAGATCTCGACGCCGCCCCCGGTGGAAGCGGTCAGGTTGCCGCAATCGCTCGCCGAACTGGCGGGAAGCTACAAGAGCCCCGACATCGGGAATCCGCTGATCATGGAGCGGCGCGGGGACCGGCTCTGGCTCACCTGGGGGAGCTTTCCGTTTTGGCAGCCGCTCTCGCCGATCGGCCGGGACCGCTTCTTCTCGCTGTCGGACTACAGCGTCTTTTCCTTCCTTCGCGACGGGGCCGGGCGCGTCACCGGGCTCAAGATGGGTCAGATCGACGGCACCGAGGCGCAGACGGTTTCCTTCGTGAGGCAGTAGCTCGGCTAAACGCCCTTCACGCGGTAGCGGCGGCAGGCGCTCGTCCGTTCACTCATCCCGCAACGCGCTGGACGGCGCGATCCGGCTCGCCCGCCGGGCGGGGAGGTACGACGCCACCGCGGCCACGCCGAGGAGAACCGCCGGCACCCCGATAAAGGTGACCGCGTCAGTGGTGCTGACCCCGACCAGGTAGCTGCTCACCACACGGGTAAGCGCCAAGGACGCGGCGAGCCCAAGCACGATGCCTATCGCCGCCAGGATCATTCCCTGCCCCAGGATCAACCGCAACACGTCCTGGTCGCTCGCGCCCAGCGCCACCCGCACGCCGATCTCCCGGGTTCGCTGGCGCGCCGAGTAGGAGATGACGCCGTAGAGGCCGAGCGACGCAAGGATGAGCGCCAGCCCGGCAAAGGTGCCGTTGAGCGCCAGCAGGAACCTGGTCTGCGCCATCCCCTTGGTCACCCAGGACTCGAGGGTCGTGAGGTCCGCCGCCGGAACATCGCGGTCCAGCGCATTGACCTCAGCACGGATTCGGGCAATCAGGCCGGCGGGGTCCGCGGCGGTGCGCACCACGAAGGTGAGCGGCAGGAACGAGCTGAAGACGTAAGGCACGTAGATCGTCTCGCGCCCCTCGGACGCCAGTGAGGCCGATTTGACGTTGGCCACCACGCCAACGATCGTCACCGGAAGGCGCTCCAGCGAAAAGGTCTTCTCGCTGAAATGGTCGACCATGATCTGCGCGCCCAGCGGATCGGCATCGCCGAAGACCCGCTTGGCGAACTTCTCGTCGACGACGGCCACGTCCAGCGCCTGATCTTCGTTGTCCCCCCGAATGAAGGTGCGGCCCCCCACCAGCCGGATCTTCATCGCCTCGAAGTATCCCGGCAACACCGCCTTGAAGTCCGCCTTGTTGGCTCGATAGACGTCGTCCGCGTCTCCGATCTTGCCGTACGAACCGGTCGCATACTGCTCGCCGCCGGCCAGCGGCAGCGGCGTTACGCCGCCTACCGCTTCGACGCCGGGGATCGTGGCCAGCCGCTCGCCGAGCTGGTTGACGAAGGTGGCCCGGGACTGGGATGCGAAGTACTTCAGGAATGAAAGTGGCGCGTTGAAGGTCACGACGTTCTTTGCCTCGAACCCCGGATCGACCTTCTGGAGCTGGCTGAAGCTCCGCACCATCAGGCCGGCGCCGATCAGGAGCACGAGTGAGAGCGCCACCTCGCTCACCACCAGCACCGTGCGCAGCTTGTTGCCCCGCACGCCGCCGCTCTCGCTCCCCCGGTCCCGGAGCCCGTCAATCAGATTCCCGCGCACCGCCCGGAGCGCCGGCGTCAGACCGAAGAGGATCGCCGCCAGGATACTCACCCCGGCCGCAAACGCGAGGGCCCGGGCGTCGATCGCCACATTCTCGATTCGGGGGAGGTTGGCGGGGCTCAGCGCCTTGATGACCCCGATCCCCTGCATGGCGAGCAGCACGCCCAAGATGGTGCCGCCGACGGAGAGGACCAGGCTCTCGGTGAGCATTTGCGCCACGATGCGGCCCCGTCCGCTCCCCACCGCCGCCCTAACCGCAATCTCTCGGCCCCGTTCGGAGGCCCGTACCAGAAGCAGATTCGCGATATTCGCGCAGGCGATCAGCATCACGAAACCGACAGCGCCTAACAGCGCGAGGAGCGCGGGCCGAGCGTGATTCACCACGTCCCGATGCATTCCGTTCACGACGATCTGGAGATTCTGCGTCTTGTGAAACTGGTGGATTTCGCGCAGCCGAGTCGCCATCCGGTCCATGTCCGACTGGGCCTGCTCCAGGGTGACGCCGTTCTTGAGCCGAGTCACCACCGTGAGCCAGGGCGCATCTCGGGCAAAGTCCCCGATGTTGCTGGGCAGGACACCCCAGGCGTCGATGTCGGTCGGCATCCCGGCGTCGGCGGGGAGGTAGAGGCGGAAGGTGGTCGGGAGGACCCCGACCACGACCGAACCCCAGCCATCCATCTGGATCGTCTTGCCGATGACCGAGGAATCGCCGCCGAACCGCCGCTGCCAGAGCCCGTAGCTCAAGACCACCTTGCCGGGGGGCAAATCCGGGTTCGGACTGCCGAACATCTTGGGGTCGATGGCAAAGGCGTCATCGGCGACATGTGTCCGGCCGAGCGCGGGCCGGACGTCCAGCAGGGAGAAGAAGTTCGCGGTGACGTAGGCGTTGGTGATCCGCTCGGGGGGCCCTTCGCCGGTCAGCGTGCCGGGAATGGCGACCGCCCCGGCAAAGCCCTCGAACTGCGTCGTCTCTTGCTGGTAGTCCTTGAAGTCGGGCCCGGACACGAGGGCGCGCTCGACGTTGGTGGCGGGCTGCCGGTTCCAGATGAAGGCCAGCTCCTCGGGATCCTGGAACGGCAGGGAGCGGAATAGCACGGTGTTGGCCACGCTGAAGATCGCCACATTGCTGCCGATCCCGAGTGCCAGCGTCAGCAGGATCACCGCCGTGAAGAGCGGTCTCCTGGCGAGGGAGCGGATCGAATACTTGACGTCGGACCAGATAGACGAGGCCATGGGGATTCCGGAGTGTGGGCAGCGGAGGAATATATCCCGCCGATCCGGTCGACGGGGCTGGTGAGCCGGGGGAGGCGGGCGTCTCTACATCCGGCGGAGAATCCGGTCCATGAGGCCTTCGATGCGGTCGTCCATGCCGGCGGCATCGACCGCCGCGCGGCCGGCAACCTGCACCGGAATGAACTGCTTCCAGTCCTGCCCATAGCCGGACAACCCGCGAAGGTCCCACCATGGGTCGACCATCCGCCCGCTCTCCGCCTCGTAAAGAACCCGAAATCGTTCCGCGTGATCGACTGAGAAGAGCACGGCCAGGTTGAGCCGGCAATGCGCCGTGTCGATGTCCGGGTGGCCGGTCTCCGCGAAGACCCAGTCGATCAGACCGGTCAGGCGGCCTCGCGCCCAGAGCATGTTGAAGTGCTGGTAGTCGCTGTGGACGAAGACGGGGGTGATCGGCTCCGGCGGCGTGGAAAGGATGGCGCCGGCGCGCTTCCAGAGCTCGGCGCGCCTGGTCCAGTCGGGGACCGCGAGCGGTGCCGGGTCGATCGGCGGGCGCTCGCGGGCCGGTTCCATGGTCGGCGTGGCGTGCACCGCCGCCAGCGTGCGAGCCATCTGGGCCAGCCATGTGTCAGGATCGGGCGGCGTAAGCCAGACGCGGCCGGGAAGGCGGGTCATGAGGAGCATCGGCACATCGCCCTCCGGCCGAGCGGCGACGAGTCGCGGCGCGGGAAGGTCGGAACGCACGAGTCGCTCGAGCGTGGCCGCTTCGCGCGCCACGGGCTTGGCCGCCTCCCTTCCCCACGCGGCGTAGCGCCGGAGCACGAGAGTTTCGCCGCCGGCGAGCGTGACGGCGCGAACATCGGAGGTTATGCCACCGAGCAGGCGCCTGACCCGGGTGACGCGCTTGCCGGTGACGGTGTACACCCAGTCAAGGGCTTCTTGCATGGCGCTCGATGCGGGCAGACCTCCTCCTACGCGGCGACCTCCACGACCATGGCATATGAATGCGATTCAGGCGGCAACTCACCGTGGGCCCGCATCCCTTCAAGATGAAATTCAATTGCTTCCTGTATCTCCTTCTCGACCTCGGTGCGCGTCGCGCCGGTGGCGATACAGCCCGGCAGGTCCGGAGCGTAGGCTGAGTAGCCCGTGCCGGTCTCCTCGACAATGATGAGAACTTTCATCGCTTCAACCTCGCTTGTTTCAGGATGCTGTTCAATGTTCCTGGAGTTAGCTCGTCGCCCGGCTTGCCGGGGACAGTAACGGTTCCCGGCTTGCTGGGATGCCTGAATTGTCGGTGGCTTCCCCGGGTACGGTCAAGATACCACCCGTCCTCCTGGAGACGACGTAGAATATCTCGAATCTTGGGTGGCATCCGCAAATGTTGCCGATCATGAAGCCGATCGCGGTAACCGGTTTCACGCATCCGAGATCAATCTGCTCCCACCGGGGAGATGACGTCGCGTGCTTCCGCCCGGCAGTATCTTTGGCCGGACGAAGGGGAGGACCTCCATGCCCGACGCATCCTGCCTGCACATCGCCATCGCCGGGCTATCGCTATGCGCCTCGGCCACCCAAGCCCAGGCGCCCACGCCCGACGCGCGGCTGGCCGCGCTATACACCGAGGAGTGGGGCTGGCGGCTCCGCGAGATGGCCCGGACCGACCAGCCGGGCGAAGGGGCCGCCACCGATCACTTTCCCAAGGTGGACGCGGCGTCTCAGCAGGCCAGGCTCGCCTACTGGACCCGCACCCTCGCCAGCCTAGATGGCATTCCGTTCGACTCCCTCTCGGCGGAAATGAAGGTCAACGCGCAGGTGTTCCGCGCAACGATCACCGCACTCGCCGCCGACATCCAATACCGCACCTACGAAGCGCCGTTCAACAGCGACACCTTTTTCTGGACCGAGTTCACCCCCCGGCAGGGCTTTACCACCGCCCTTGCCTACCGGACTTACCTGGGCCGATTGCGCGACGTCCCCCGCTACTTCGACGAGCAAGTGGCCAACCTGCGCGCGGGGCTTGCCCGCGGCTACACCATCCCCCGTGTCTCGACGGTGGGTCGAGACAAGACCATCGAGCCATACGTCCAGCCCAACACCACGAACCCCCTCTATGCGGCGTTCACCCGGATGCCGGCGAACATTCCCGCAGCCGAGCAGTCAGCGCTGCGCGCCGAGGCCAGTGCGGTAATTCGTGAGGTGGTGGCGCCGGCGTATGGGCGCCTGCTCGCCATGATGCGGGCGGAGTATCTGCCGAAGACGCGGACCACGATCGCGGCGGCGGACTTGCCCGACGGCAACGCCTTCTACCAGGCGATGATCGAGAAGTTCACGACGCTCCGCCTCACTGCCCGCCAGATCCATGACATCGGCCTTACGGAGGTGGCGCGGATCGAGGCGGAGATGGAGGCGACCAAGGAGCGGGCGGGGTTCAAGGGGACGATGGCGGAGTTCTTCACCTTTCTCCGGACCGACCCGCAGTTCTACGCCAAAACGCCGCGCGAGCTGCTCTCCTACTCCGCCTACATCTCGAAGAAGGCCGACGGCAAGCTCAGCCAGACGATCGGGTTCCTGCCCCGGTACCGGCATGGGATTCTGCCGGTGCCGGACAACCTGGCACCGATCTACACCGGCGGCCGCGGCGGGCTCGAGTCGTGTCTCATGAACACTTACAACCTGCCGGCGCGGCCGCTCTACACCATTCCGCCGCTGACGCTGCACGAATGCACCCCGGGGCACAGCTTCCAGGCGGCGCTCGCGCTGGAGGGGCCGGAGCGGCCGCCGTTCCGCCGAGGCGCGGGGTTCTCAGGTTACACGGAGGGATGGGGGCTGTACACCGAGTGGCTGGGCACGGTCATGGGAATCTACGAAACGCCGTACGAGGATTTCGGGCGGCTGACCTATGAGATGTGGCGCGCCTGCCGGCTGGTGATCGATACCGGCATTCACCAGTTCGGCTGGTCGCGGGAGCGGGCGATGGAGTATTTGCGGGTGCGCGCGCCGCTGTCGGAGCACGAGATTACGACGGAGGTGGAGCGCTACATTGCCTGGCCGGCGCAGGCGCTGGCGTACAAGCTGGGCGAGATCCAGATCCGCCGGCACCGGCGTGAGGCGGAAGAGCGGCTTGGGGCCAAGTTCGACCAGCGCAAGTTCCACGACGCGATCCTGGCGATCGGCGCGGTGCCGCTGCCGGTGCTGGAGGAGCGGATGGCGCGGTTTATTGCGGAGGGGGGGGCGAGTCCGCGGTAGCTATAACGTGCAACCTTTTGGCCGAGCCAGGCCACGAAGTATTCTGAAGGCGCCCGTTGGACGACCACCGAAACACTCAGAAGAGGGGTAGATGGCCGGCAATGCCATGCAGGGGCGGATTTTGTGGTACGAGCTCATGACCACCGACATGAAGGCGGCGGAGAAGTTCTACAAGACTGTCGTCGGCTGGAGCACAGTGCCGTTCGACGGCTCCCCCGACCCGTATTCGATGTGGATGCGCGATGGTGGCGTTCCCGTGGGTGGCCTGATGGCGATCCCAACGGGAATGAGCTTTCCGCCGCACTGGGGAATGTATGTCGGGGTAAGCAACCTTGAGCAGGCCACCGCCGCGATCGAGAAGGCGGGCGGGAAGGTCCTTTCCGAGATCATCGACGTGCCGAAGATCGGCCGGATGCGCGCGATGATGGACCCGCAGGGCGCCGCGTTCTCGATCTACCAGCCGGAGAATCCCCCGGGACCGGAGGCGCAGGCCGACCTCGGCGAGGTCTCCTGGAACGAGCTGATGACGACCGATGCGGCCGGCGCGCTCGGATTCTACGGCAAGATATTCGGTTGGAAAGAACGGAATTCAGTGGACATGGGCCCCATGGGTACGTACCACATCTGGGGGCGCGACTGGGACCTGGGCGGCGCCATGAACAAGTCCAAGGAAATGGAAATGGTCCCGAATCACTGGGGCTTCTATTTCCGGGTGCCTGACGTGAAGAAATCGGTCGACGTGGTCAAGGCGAACGGCGGGCAGGTGATCAACGGGCCGATGGAAGTGCCCGGAGGTACCTGGATCGTGAACTGCGCCGATCCGCAGGGGGCGCATTTCTCGATGCACAACCTGTAGAACCCCCTGGAACGGTACGCCCCCTCTATCCTACTCTCTCGCGTGTCGGCGGGCCGCCCGTTGCTTGTGGCCGGGGGGATCGTGGCCGCTGGCGCTGTTAGGCACCTGAGCCGCGTGGAGCAGCAAGCGATGCGAGGAGTAGAAGATGCACCGCTGCTACATTGCCCAGCGGAACGACGAACATGGGGCACAGTTGCTGGGGCCAGTCGCCCAGCGACGCAGGGCGCCGCGGCTGCGCCTTTGGTGCCACCGGCCCCCCAACGGCCATAGCCCTGCTGGGCGACTCGCACGCCTCGGACTCGATCGGGGCGCTAGGGCGAGCCGGGCAGGCGCACTGCTGGCGCATTGAGCTGTACATAATGGGGACGTGCCCGGTCGCGAATTTGGGCGGGCCGATTGGCGAGGCGGTGGTATCGCGGCTGTGCCCGCTTCCGGGAAGAGACCTGGCGACACCTGGCCGCCAAGCGACCACGTGCCGTGATCCTCTCGAACATCGATAATGAGCTAACGGAACCTGTCAAGGAGTTTGAGACACGAGGGGAATCGAGCTTACTGAGCCTGCCTCCTCGCTCGGGAGGAGCCGCATAATAACATTCCGGCCGCAGGATCCCGCTACCCTCAAGCGGAACTCCCCTATTTCGCCACGCTCAATGGCGGCAACTGCCGCTCCACTTGCTCAATTGTGTCCACGAGCCGGTCAAGAGTCTCTGTTACTCGCCGAATCTCCTCTCGTCTCGGCGTTACCCTCGCCATGTTGATCGCACTTCGACTTGCCTCAGTCGCCTTGTCCACGTCCTCCAAAGCCTCCGATACCAAGAGATCAAATGAACCGCCCCGGGTTTGCCGGAGACTCGGTTAGTTGAGTATCCAGGCCGGGGAGTCGGCGTGGGCACGGTGGAACGCGTCCTCGAACTCCGCCGGCGAGACGTAGCCCAGCGGTTCCATCAGACGC
>JABFSM010000152.1 GCA_013140635.1 Gemmatimonadales bacterium | reverse complement strand
CCTCAGGGGGGTCTGAAGCGTAGTATCCCCCCGCTTGCCCTTCCGCCGTCCCCCCCGGTAGAATGGAACGGCCCCTGGGGGGAGACCTATGGTCCGCTGTCTTGCGCTCAACGCCTCGTTCGAACCGCTGACGATGGTGCCCGTCAAACGGGCCCTTCGCCTCGTCATCGACGGGAAGGCCGAGATCGTCGAGGCGGACACCGGCGAACCGATACGAAGTACGCGGATTTCCCTGCCGAAACCCGCGATCATCCGCCTCGTCAAGTTCGTCCACGTCCCCCGCAAATTCCGCCGCCAAGTCACCAACACCTTCCTCTTTGCCCGGGACGACTACCGGTGCCAGTACTGCCACCGGACCCAGGCCCAGCTGCGCCCGCGCGAATGCCTGACCCGCGACCACCTGCTGCCGATCAGCCGGGGGGGCGGGAACGAGTGGACCAATTGCGTGACGGCGTGCAGTAGCTGCAACACTCGGAAGGGAAACCGGCTGCCGGAGGAGTGCGGTATGGAACCCCTCCACGCGCCGGTCGAACCGCACTTCGTGCACCTTGCCTGGGCGGTGCGCCGCCTCACGGCGGTGCAATCGAAGTACATCCGCTATTTCTACGGCGCCGCCGCCCTTCGGGCCATTCGCGGCACCAGCACCCCAGCCGCTACTCTCGCCGGTTTGTAACCCGGAAACTCGGCGAACGCGCCTCGAGCGCGTCCGACGGCAGCCCCGCCAGCCGAAGCAGCAACTTCCGAATCCCGCGCCCCAGCGGGCTCCGTTCGGCGCGCGGCGTTGCCCCTCCCTGGCCCGCGAGGAACCGCTCCAGCTCCTCCATATCTTCGTCGGAGAGCGCGGTGATCCTGAGCGCCACCAGGTAGAAGAAGGTCCCCGTTCCGTCGGGCCAGGCGTCGACATCGGTGGTCATGCTGAGGTAGCGGGCCAGCTCCTCCCTGGTCTGAAACCGAAGCTCGTCGGTTCCCGATTTGAGGATGAGGGTGACCCGGTACTGTTCCTGGAGCATCTCCCGCTCGATCAGGACGCTCCACTCCATTGCCCGCTGCAGCTCGTCGATCCACCCGTCGCGGGAGCGCCAGACCTGCACCTGATAGTTGAGCCGGATCGGCAGCGCCTCGTCGAGCGCTTTGGACCAGCGCGCGTCGTTGAGCAGGTCGCGCACCTGCACCCAGGGACGCCGGGCCCCGCTCGGCAGCGAGTCGGGCGAGACCCGCACCGAGACGCCCACGCGCGGCGACTGCGCGCTCGCCCCGATGGCAAGCGCCGCCCCGATGGCGAGGACGAGACCCAGAACCCGGCGCATCAGAAGCGCCTTTGCAGCCGCGCGGTGAGGGTGATCGGCCGGCGGTCGGTAAGTGGCTGGGTCAGGTAGAGGCCGAGCCCGCCGGCATCGAGGCCGAGCCCGACGTCGTAGTCCCACTCGCGCAACACCGGCAGCCTATCGTTCGGAATCCGCCCCGGGCCGACCCCGGTGATCCACGCCTTGCCGGCGTCACCGAAGAGCACGATGTCGGGCTCGCGGATGGCCAGGAGGCGCTGGAGCCCGGTGACGTACGGATCGGCGGTGGGAATCGGGAGCCCGAACCGGGTCCGGGTGCGGATCTCGAGTTGCAGCGCGATCATCCGGTCGCAGAGCGCCGGATGCGAAGGGTCGGCGAGCGCGGCCGGCGCGCAGTTCTGGCTCCGGAACCCATAGCCCGGAAGGATGTCGGGCCCGCCCAGCGCCATGCGGCGCTGTACCGGCAGCGGGTCGCCCTTGACCCACCCCGCGGCGCTGAGCCGGAGGGAGGCCCGCACGGAGGGGTTGAAGCGGGCATAGCGTCTCGCGTCGAGCATGATGCGTTCGGACGAGTACCGCCCGGTCGGAATCGGATCCCGAACTTCGGTCGGGAACGAGAGCAGCGCGGCGTCGTCGCTCAGCGCCCGTTCCCACCACCCGCGCACCAGCCAGCCGGAAGCTGGGCTCTCGGTGTCGTTCCGGGTGTCGTAGGTCAGCCCCGCCCGCGTCGTGATGAAGTGACCGTCGTCGATGAGCGGGTTGGGGCGCCACGCCGAGTTGCGGAAGATCGAAATCGGGTCCGAGGCGGGCACACTCCGCTCGAGATCCCGCCGGAGCGAGGCGTCGAAGGTGAGGCCCCCGTCGAAGCGGTAGCTCGCGTAACCGGCGATGCCCTGGGCCTGGTAAAAGTCCCGGTGGTCGCGCTGGAAGAGAAAGGCCGACCACCCCGCCTCGCTGCGCGAGAGCGGCTGTTCCTCGATCGGGGTGATATGCCGGTAGAATTCGCCGCCGACCGTAAGGCGGCGCGAGGCGCCGAAACGGAACTCCATCCGGGCCGAATACCCGAAACGGGCGCGCCGGTGGGTCCGGTCGGGAGCGGTCCAGCCGGTGCCGCGGAGGTCGAGCCGCCCGTCGATATCCTTGAGCCCCTCCCGCATGACCGAAGGGCCGACGACGATCGGGAGCCCTTCGACCCGGTTGTAGGTGCGTCCGGTTTCGACGGAAAGAGTGGTGCGGAACCGTCCAGACGTTAGGCTCGCGCTTCCGGACGCGAGGGAGCCGAGGGTGCGCGGCTCGTCCCGAAGCGCCAGGAGGCCGGCACCGGTCCGGTAGAGCAGAGCCGGTTTCTGAAAGGCCCGCTGACGCCCCTCGATGACGCCGCCGGCCTTCACGTCGATCCGGCCGCCGACCACGAGGACCGCGCCGCTGACCCGCGCCGTCGCGTCGACGATCAGGTCGCCGTTGATGATCGTCACCCGGCCGGTCATTTCCCCGGAGACGCGGAGCGACCCGCGGTAGATCGCGATCGGGCCGCTATGCCGGCTTCCGGCTGGAATGATGAAGTTGCCGATGACTCGCGTGGTGAGCGAGTCGTTGTAGGCGTGCATCGCCTCCTGCACGATTTCCGCCGGCAGCCGCGCCGCCGCGGAGTCGGTGGCGCGCGCTTCGGGCCGGATCACCTGAACCTGCTCCTGCGCCGCAAGCGCGGGGGCAGCCGCGAGCGCGGCCGCGAGCGCGAGTCGAAGAGCGGTGCGGGCGCTCATAGCCCTAGCCTCTTCATTCGGCGGTAGAGATTGGCGCGATCGGTTTGCAGCGCCCGGGCCGCTTCGGCCACATTGCCGCTGGCCCGTTTGAGCGCCGCGCCGATCAGGGCGCGCTCGTAGTCGTCCAGCACATTGGAAAGCGACCGCCCGCCGAGGTCGGCCACCGAGTAGCTGGTGCCCGACTCGCTCGTCAGATTCGCCTGGTCGAACCGGGGGGTGCCGGCGCGGGGCAGCACCTGGCGCACCAGCGCCACGTCCACTTCGTCGCCGCCCAGGATCGATAGGCGTTCCACCACGTTGGCCAGCTCGCGCACGTTGCCGGGCCATTCGTACGACGCCAGGAAGGCGAGCGCGTCCGCCGTGAACGTGGCCGGTTGCAGCGGCCGCACCCGCTCGGCCAGGTGGCGCACCAGTTCGGGGAGGTCGTCGAGCCGGTCGCGGAGCGGCGCCAGATCGATCGGAAAGACCGCGAGCCGAAAGTAGAGATCTTCGCGGAAAGAGCCCGCCGACACCGCCTGCTCCAGGCGCTGATTCGTGGCGGCAACGATCCGGACGTCGACCCGCTGCATCCGTTCGGCGCCGAGGCGCTGGATTTCTCCCGATTCGAGCACCCGGAGGAGCTTGGCCTGCGCCTCGAGGTTGAGATCCCCCACTTCGTCGAGAAAGAGGGTGCCGGTATCGGCCAGCTCGAACCGCCCGAGCCGGCGGTCGGTGGCGCCGGTAAAGGCGCCCCGTTCGTGCCCGAACATTTCCGATTCGACCAGATCTCGGGGGATGGCGGCGCAGTTCACCGAGATGATCGGCCGCGCGCTCCGGTGGCTGGCCCGGTGAATGGCGTGGGCCACCAACTCCTTCCCGGTGCCCGACTCGCCGGTGATGAGCACCCGGGCCTCGGTCTTGGCCACCTGGGCAATGAGCGCGCGCACCGACTCGAGCCGGGGGCTGGTGCCGACCATTTGCGCCTGAGGCGCCAGCTGGGAACGGAGCGCCCGATTTTCCGCTCTTGCACGGGTCAGCTCGAGCCCGCTCCGGAGCGCCACAAGCACCGCTTCCGGCGTGAGCGGCTTTTCCAGGAACTGGAAGGCGCCCTGTTTGATGGCTTGCACGGCATCGGTGAGTTGCGCCTTGCCGCTCATCATGATGACGGGGATCCAAGCGTCGCGGTCGCGGATGTGGCGCAGCGTCTCCAGCCCGTCGGGGCCGGGGGGCATTTGCAGGTCGAGGAGGATCGCGTCGGGGTGCTGCTGGTCGAGCGAAAGGAGCGCCGCGTTGCCGTTGGGCGCCTCTTCGGTTTCGAATCCCTCCGAGCGGAGCAAGGCCCCGAGCATTCGGCGGATATTGGCTTCGTCGTCGACGATCAGGACGCGCGGTTTCATTCACCCCTCCGGCGTCGATCGGCGACGCGCCGTTCCACAAATGGGGCGGCGCGCGTGGGGCGAATTCGGTCCTCCGGCCCCCGCGGCAGCCGCACCGTAAATGTCGCCCCACCCCCGGGCGTTTCCGTCACCTCGATCGTGCCCCGGTGCAGGTCCACCGCCTGCTTGACAATAGCCAGGCCGAGACCGGTTCCCTCAGCCTTATCGGTGACGTAGGGCTCGAATATCCGCTGCCGACGTTCGGGCTTGACCCCCGGCCCATGGTCGGCGAGCGACACACGCACTCCCAACTGCTCGGGCGCCACCGTCACATCGAGGTGGCCGGCGCCCTGGCAGGCTTCGGAAGCGTTTCGAATCAGGTTGCTGAAGGCCCGGCGAAGCGGGTCATAATGCCCTACGATATGCGGCGCGCCAGGTTGCACCGTCAGGCTTTGAGTCATCGACGGGGGAAGGGAAGTCCGGAGGAGCTCCCCGAGTAACTCTTCGAGGTCGACATCGGCCGGCGGACCCTCCGGAAGCCGGCCCAGGTTGGCGAAGTCCCGGGCAAGATGCTCCAGCCGCGCCGTCTCCACTCGGAGGACGTCGAGCGCCTCCTGTTGTTCGGCGGAGGCGGTGCGCTCGAGGCTCCCCACCGCAAACCGGACCGGCGTCAACGGGTTCTTCATTTCGTGCGCGACCCGCCGGGCCACCTCTCGGAAAGCCCGGAGGCGTTCCGATTCGAGTTCCGAAAGGCGCGCCTGCTGGAGCGATGCCGCGGTTTCGCGCAACGCGGTCCGCAGCGATGCGAATTCGGGGGCACCGCCGCGGGTCTCTTCCGCCGGGAGCCCCTCCTGTTTTCGGATCCGCTCGGTCCAGCCGAGCAGCTCGTCGATGGGGCGGCTGAACTGGCGAGACAGGCTTCGGGTGAGGAGGACCGCGGCGTAGATCAATAGCCCGCCGAGCACCGTCATCAGGATCGCTATTGCGCCGGTCCTGTAGCGACTGAAGGCCAAGCCTCGGCTGGAAAGGCTGCTCGCGCTTTCGAGGGCCCGAACATGGGCATGGAATGCGCCATGCTCCGCTGCGCTCATTCGGGTGGTGTCGAGGGTCCTCAGAAGATCGCGTCCGCTCTTCATGACCGGCGCCAGGACCACCTCGCTCGATCGCGCCGGGTTGAAGCTCAACAAAGTGGCCATCCACCCCGCCACCAGGATGGCGGACGGGAGCGCGCCGAGGAGGAGGAGCGCTACCAGAATCCTGTTACGGAAGGAGATCGGCGGCACACCGTAAAGTTTAGCGCGAGGGTAGGGGCTTCCCTAGTATCGGGGCGCCTGTGGCAAGGATGCAACACTCGCTCTATGGGAAGCTATGGCATCCGATCTGCAGCGGATGTAGTGCTCTCTATCGCCTCAACCTACGCCAGGACAACGGCATGCTCGCTCCCTGGAAGCCCATGAGCCGGCGACTTCGGCTCTCTGTCCTCGGCCTCAGCCTATTCGCCACCTTCGGATCGACCTCACTTGCCGGCCAGAGTCTGACTTCTGGAGCCTTGCGCGGGGCGGTCCAGGATCTGGGAGGTGGGGCGCTCTCCGGCGTTGCCGTCACCATTGAGGGGCGCGACGGGCAGTCGGTTGGGAATCTGGAGAGCGCGGATGATGGCTCCTTTGCCCTGACGCTCCTCCTCCCGGGCACATATGCAATCCTCTTCGAGGCACCCGGATATCAACCGGTTCGCCAACGTGGTGTTCTCGTTTCCGCCGGCCGAACCACGATTTTGACCGTCCAGTTGGAGCGTCGCCCGCCACCGATCGCGTCGGTCACCGAGATCGGTGGCGCCGGCGCGTCCGCGGGTGCGCTTGGGCGAATCGTGGTGACCCAGTCATTCGCCGGCTTCGAGCCGGGACGCTCGGTTTCCGAGCTTTCCCGCGGCCTCTCGGAGGTCGTTCGCCCCACTTCGGGTGGCCGGGGGTTCGCCCTGGCCGCCGGGGGGCTTGCCGCCGGGCACCAGCGAATCTTCGTGGATGGGATTCCCGAGCTCTTCCTGCGGCATCCCGGACTGCGATCGGAGCCGGCGGAGGTTCCCGCCTTCGCGACGGGGGGCTCGGTGGAAGCTCAGCTGCTCGGCGCCGCCTCCAATGCGGAGTGGCCTGGCGTAGCGGGCTCGTTGCTCGCCGTGCAGACCCGGTCCGGTGGGGGCCGGACTCGATTCGCACCCTTTGCGACGTTCGGGGGGGCAAAGCTCGGCGGGAACAGCGTCGAGAATCCTGGAGATAGCAGCGCGACCTCCTTCCAGGTCGGCGCCATCGTTACCGGCACCCTCAAACCCGATACGGCGTTCTTCGCGCTGGGCGGCGCCTACCAGTCGCTCGAATCGCCCTCGGCATTCCCTTGGGAGGCCGATTCCACGAGGTACGACGGGCAGATTGCCACGCTCCGGGACGCGTTGCCGAGGATCGGCATCGACAGCTTTGGAACGTCGCTCGCGCGGGCGGTGGCTCCGGTGGTTCGAACCTGGAAGGGCGGCCATGCCTTCGGCCGTCTCGACTGGCAGATCTCCGGAAAAACGAATCTCATGAGCCGCCTGGCGTTCGCCTCCTGGAAGGAGAGCAATCCCGTCCTCGGCGCCGGGGCGTGGAACAACGCCGGCACCAAGCTCGACGGCCGAGATCTCTCGGTGCTCGTGGCGCTGACCTCGGTCGGCAAGACGATCTCCAACGAGGCGCGGATCGGACTCGCGTCGTCGAAGCGGGACTGGTCGACCGACGCGGGCCCCGGCACCCTGCTGGCCGGCGAGGGCATAGGCTTCGGCGCCCTGGGCACGCCTAACGCATCGTTCGAGGTCTCGTCCCTCAATTTCGTGGATGCGATTCACCACCCGGCCGGGCGGCACGGTATCAAGGCGGGAATGACCGTCGATCTCACCCGGTACCGATACGACTACCGGTACGGCTCGCAGGGGATCTTTCTCTTCGGCAATCTCGATCGCCTCGGCGCCGCCAACGGTGCCTTCGCTCAGGCCGAGGCGGCCGGCGAGGCTCCGAGCTTCTCGTTCAAGACGATCGGCCTCTTCGTTCAGGATACCTGGAGTCTCTCGCCCGATTTCCAGCTGCACCTCGGCCTGCGCTGGGAAACCCAGATTCTTCCGATCGACAAGCTTTCCTCGATTCTCGATTGGTCCGAGTTCACCGGCGTAGCGGACTCGATCCAGCTCAAGGACCGGCGTGGGTTCCAGCCGCGGGTCGGCTTCTTGTGGACCGGTGGACGGCGCAAGGAATGGCTCCTCCAGGGCAGCGTGGGGCTCTACTCGAGCGGAATGGACCCGATGGCCTTTGCCGAAGCGGTGACGCACACCGGGTCGGTGACCGTGCGCCGGGCCATCGGCCAGTTCGATCAGTGGCCCGCCTTGCCCTCGGCGGCCCAGACCCCCGAGCGGCATCACGCTCTGACCCAGATTCTCGGCGGGTCCTCCTACCGGGCTCCCCGAACCCTCAAGGGCGAGGCGGGCATCTCGCGGGACTTTGGCGGAGGAACGAGCTTCGGGCTCACCGCGAGCCATTACCACAGCGACTTTCTCCTGCGGCGCATCGACCGCAATCGGGCCGCCGCGCCATCCGGAGAGACGCAGGAGGGCCGCCCGGTCTTCGGCGTTCTGGTGCAGCAAGGAGGACTGGTCACCGCGCTGCCGACGTCGAGCCGCCGGTTCCGAAACTTCGACCTGGTGAGCGGGCTCGTCCCTACGGGATTCTCGGATCACTACGAAGTCACCGCGGCCTTGGACCGCAGGATTTCGCGGGGGTTCTCGCTCATGGCCTCGTACACGTACTCCCGAACCCGGGACAACCTGGTTGGCTTGCTGCAGGCCGATCCGGCGGACCAGCTCTCGCCCTTTCCAGAGGGTCTCGATGGGCAGGACTGGGATGAGGCGCGCTCCGACCTCGACATCCCCCACCGGGTCGCCGCCACGGCGGAGTTCTCCGGAGGAACCAATGGACGGTTGGCCCTCGCGGCCCGGGCGCGCTGGCGGTCGGGGCTTCCGTTCACGCCGGGATTTCGGTCCGGGGTGGACATGAATGGGGACCTGGGCGGCAACAACGATCCGGCGAGCGCCGACGTGGTCGGGACGCCCGGCGACATGGCGACCTGCGACGGCGCCAGCGTGGGCCGGTTCGCGGCGCGCAACAGCTGCCGGGAAAAGGGGGTCGCGTCCCTCGATCTCCGCCTCTCGTTCGGCCTGCGGCGCCTAACCATTACCGTGGACGCCTTCAACGTCGTGAGCACGAGGGCCGGGCTCGTGGACCGCGCGGTGCTGCTCGTCGACCCCGAGCAAACGCTGCAGACCACCCCCGAGGGAGCGGTGACGGTGCCCCTCATGCTCAATCCTCGGTTCGGAACCTTGCTCAGCCGTCGGAGCGAGCCTCGGTTCGTTCGTTTCGGCCTTCGTGTGGAGTACTGACCATGAATCGCGAAACCCGCTGGATGGCCGGTGTGCTCCTGATGGGGAGTCTGGCCGCCGCCTGCGAAAATGGAGGCGCCGATCTCGGCTTTCAGCCGATTCCCAACGGCGGGGCCGTCGTGCAGGTCTATCTCGACCGGGATGGCTCGTCGACGCGAACCGATTTCGACACCACCTACGCCGGGGCCTCCGTGTCGCTTCGTCCTTACTATGGCGGAGCCTCGGTGCAGACCAAGCCCACTCTGGTCACCGGTCAGGCGCTCTTCGAACAGGTGCCTTTCGGCGACTACTCGGTTTCCGTCGGCCAGGCCTCGGTCGGCGACTCGCTCCTCGTCGCGGCGATCGACGCCTCGCATATCCGAATCCGGGCGGCGGTGGATGCGCCGAGCGTGATCGTCCGCCTTGCCTACCCTGAAGTGAGTATTCGGCAGGCGCGCCAGATGGCGCCTGGAAAGCGGGTGCTGATTCGGGGAATCGTCCTGGCGGGTGTCCAGTCCTATCACGACGCCTCTTCCTTCGTGAAGGACACCTCCGGCACGATCCGCCTTACCGGGGTGACGATTCGGGGAACCCAGCTCGGCAACACCCCGGGCGACAGCGTGACCGTCCTCGGCACCACCACCGCCAACGCCGGACAGCCGGTCCTGAATCTGGCCATCATTTCTCAGATCGTTCAGAGGCCCTCTCCGGCGGTGCTCCCGGTTTCCAGCGCGAATGCGGCCGCGGCAACCAACGGAACCCTCGACGCCGCGCTGGTGGTGGTCACCGGCGTGGTGATCAGCGAGGCCGCGCCCGCGGCGCCGGACTTTCGTGTGGTGGCGAGCGATGGCTCGGGGCCGCTTACGATCATCCTCGACTCGGCCACGGACTTCGATCTCAGCGCGTTCACCATCGGGCGCACGATGGCCGTGCGCGGGGTCTTGGTCCCCGATGGCACCGGCAAGTGGCGGCTCAAGCCCCGCGTTCGTGAAGACGTCGTGTTCTTCTAGCCGACGGTAGTGATTCAGGCTCTCTTTCCGCCGTTCGTGGTCACCGCGGAGGCGGTCCCTCCGTGGGGTCCGGCGGCGCTCTATCCCGAAGAGGAAGCGCTGGTGTCAACGATGGTCCCCGCCCGCCGCAGCGAGTTCGCGGCGGGCCGAGCCAGCGCGCGGGCGGCGTTGAAGCGCCTTGGGGTCCCACCGGCTCCGATCTTGGCGGATGCACGGCGGGTTCCGGTATGGCCGTCGGGCGTGATAGGGTCTATTACCCACTGCGCCGGGTACTGCGGCTGCGCGGTGGCCCGAAGTGGCGCGGCGATGGGGCTTGGCGTGGACGTCGAGGTGGCGGCTCCGCTGCCTGACGATATCCGCGAGGCGGTCTCGACGCCGAGGGAGCGGCAGTCCGCGGGCCTTCCACCTCTGCTCCTGTTCAGCGCCAAGGAAAGTGTGTTCAAGGCCTGCTTTCCGCTCACCCGGATCGAGCTGGACTTTCGGGAGGTGGAAATCGAACTTGGCTCTGAGGCGGGAACCTTCGTGGCGCTGCTGCCCGGCCGACTGGCGGAAGCTCTTGGCGGCGTATGGCGGCTCGCGGGCCGCTACGCCGTCACCAGCGACTTCGTGGCGACCGGGGTGGTGCTCGCGAGGGCCCATGCCACCGTCGAGGCCACCACGAGCTCTTGATGCGCGAGACCGGAAAAAATGTGGTCGGCGGTCGGGTCGTATTTCACCGTTACCAAGGCGCCCGCGTCGAGTGAGGAGAAGCAGTCCCAGAATTGATTCGCGTAGTTGATGTGCTCCGCCTGTCCCCCCGAAAAGAGATAGAGCAGGCGAACCCGCCGCTCGAGCAGCGTCCGCAGCATCTCCTCCACCTTCGCCTTCGGAGGAAAGGCGCGCGCATAGTGCGATACGGCCAGGTTCTCGTTGCCGGGCTCGGTTTCCGGCGTGGACCGGCGCCGTGCCAGCCGCCGCAGGTAGGGCCCGACGTACGTCTTGCCGGTAAGCAGGTTCTTCCAGCTCTTGAAGTTGACGAGCCGCGGGGCGTAGCGGCGCACCTTGTACCGCCAGGTGTGATAGATCCACGCGTCGAGCTGGATGACCCCGGTGACGCGCGGATCGGCCACGGCGGAAAGAAAGGCCGCATCCGCGCCGGAACAGAGCCCCCACAGCGTGAATTCCTTGACGCCCTTCGCGGACGCGAGGTAGTCCATCGCATCTTTGACTTCGAGCACGGCACTTTGCTCGAACGCCAGGCCGTCCCGTCGCGCTTCGCTGTCGCCGATGCCGGAAAAATCGAACCGAAGAGCGGAAAAGCCGTGAGGCGCCAGCCGGCGCGCCACCTGGACGTGGAGGCGCGACGGCCCGACTCGGTGGAGCAGCCCCGAATTGCGCAGGATGACGGCCCGGCCGGTCGCCGGCGGTCCCGCCGGCGGTTCGGTCAGAATCCCGAAGAGTGATGCCGCGCCGAAGCGGACGGTCTTTTCGCGATAGTCGGGTGGCATACGTTCAGCTCAAGTCGCTCACGATGCCCTGGATGATTGCATGGGGCAGGAGCGCCGCCCCGAGTCGCTCGGCGGCCGCCCATTCTCCGCCCGCCGGAATATGCTGGTACGTGCTCGGCGTAGCGAGCCCGGCCAGGCCGTCGCGAAGGCGGAGGTACTCGGCCCGCTCTTCGGAGACGATCAAGAAGAGCCGCGGCCGGTGCGCCGGGCCCGCCGCCGCAAGATCCAGCTGCTCGAGGTCCCGGCGAAGCGCGGGAGTCAGCGCGAATCCCGCCATTCCCATGGGAGACCGGCCATCGTCAGGCGGTAGTGCCGAACCGGGAGGTGCGTTCAGCCGGATCATCTCCCCAACGTAGTCGCCGCCGCGTACGACCGGATCCCAAAGGACGACGCTGTCCACATCCGTGCGGCGTTCGGCCGCGCGCAGCGCGAGCGCGGCGCCGAGACGAATGCCGACCAGCGCAATGCGCTTCACGCCGGCGGTGTCCTTGAGCTCATCGGCGGCGGTCGCCGTGTCGTCGAGCCATCGGTCGAGGGAGGCCTCGGTATCCAGTCCGCTCGAGTCACCTACGCCGGAGTAGTCGAATCGGAGGACGGGGAAGCCGACCTTGGTCAACTGCAGGGCCAGTTGCCGCAGCGCCCGATGGGTCCGCATGTATTCCTGACCGATAGGCGGGCAGATCAGGACCCCGGTGCCGCGCTCCGGGGGCTTCGGCGCATGGTAGATCCCGAAGAGCGGGCGCTCCGACCGTCCGAAGAAGAACGGGTTCACTTCGCCCCGGCGAGCATGGCCTCGGATTTCGCGGCCAGCTGTTCAAGGGTATTCACGACGATGTGCTCGTGCTGCAGGCGGACGCCGGCGCGCTTGTCGAGCCGGGAGATGAACCGGACCGAGAGCAGCGAGTGGCCGCCGACATCGAAGAAGTTGTCGTGGACTCCCACTTGATCGATACCGAGCAGTTCTTGCCACAGCGCGGCGATGGTGCGCTCCATCTCCGTCCGAGGAAGAATCGTCTGCTGCTCGTGGCCGAAGGGGTTGGGGAGTGCCGCCCGGTCGATCGAGCCGGTCGGCGTGCGCGGGACCGCCTCGAGCTCCACGAACGTCTGAGGCACGAGGTCTTCGGCCACGATCCCGCGCACGTGGCGCCGGAGCTCACTGACGGTGGGCGAGTGGTCCGGCGTATAGACGACGTATGCGACGATGCGGTCACCGTACGCGGCGGCGGCGGCCTCCCGCACCGCTTCGTGCGTGGCGAGCCCCGCCTCCAGCGCGGAGAGATCCCGCTCGGGGCGGGCCGGCGGGACCGCCGAGGCCGGGGCTTGCGCCCCACGACGGAGCTCGGCGACGAGCGCGACGAGATCCTGCGGCGAAACCACGATCTGCGGTCCGGCGCCGGCGGCCAGAATCCGCTCCAGCGCGAGCGCCCCTTCCGCCGGCCGGATGCCGTCGCGAAGGCTGACCGCGAGGATCGTATTCGCCGTCGGGTGTGGTGCCGAGGGAGCCGCCTCACCCCGTGCGGCGGGAATGGCGGCCGCCACGGGGCGGGACAACATCGACTTGTCGCGTACCCGCATCATGGTGAAGTCGGTCACGTCGACCAAGACAGTGCCCAGCTCGTCCATTACCGTCACGTCGAAAGAGGCGAGATCCCCGTCCGCCACTTCCTCGCGCCGGAGTCGAACATGGCTGACGAGTTTGGACGGGAGCGGGCCATAGATCCGCACGCTGCCGTAGGACGCCGGCACGAAAAAGTCCTCCCCCGCGCCATATCCGGGGATCAGATCCTGGGCCCCCGCGGTCGCCATATCCATCAAGGCGGGATGAAGGGCGAATACCGGCAGATCGTGCGCGAACGGCGCCGGCAGTTCGAGCGCGAGCAGCGCCTCGTCGGTGCCGAAGTCGGTGCGCCTTACGTTGCTCCAGCGCGGGCCGAAGACGAGGTGGCGGGGCTGGGCTCCCGGTGCCGGCACCACCGACCGCACCGTGCAGCGCGCCCGAATCTCACCCAGGCTCACCGGCGTCGGCCTGGTGAGATCGGCATACGCGACCCTGCCGCGGGCGTGCTCGATCCACGCGGCGGCCTCGGCGCCGCCGGGCATCCGGCTCTGAACGCTGAATTCGCTCGCTCCATGGCCGCTCCGGCGGAACCGAACTCGGAGCTCCTTCTCTTCCGTTCCCCGGACGACGAAGGGGGAGAGAAAGGTGACGTCATGCATTTCGAGGGCACGCGCCTGGGGATGGTGCGCGAATGCCGCCCGAATCAGCTCCAAATAGCCGGCGCCGGGGATCAGCGCCTCGCCCCCGCGCACGCGGTGCTCGTCGAGGAGCCAATGGGAGGCGGTGCTGAATGGAGTGGCGTAGATCCGCTCGTCGGGAGTGTCCCGAAGGCAGCGCTCAACCAGCGGATGTCCCACCGGGATGCCCGCGGGCTCCACGGCCGACTCCGGGACGATCCCTAGTTGCTGTGCCATCGCAGCCGCCATACCGACTTCTTGCCACGCGCTCCAGTTCACCGCCACCGTGTAGGTGCCGTCGCGAATGACCCGTTCCTGCGCGTATGCATCGAGAAACGCGTTGGCCGCGGCGTAGTCGACCTGCCCTGCCAGCCCCGAGAATGAGCTCACCGACGAGAACAGCACCAGGAAATCGAGCGGCTGGCCCGCGAGCGCCGCCTCGAGGACCAGCGTTCCACGAACCTTCGGAGCCAAGACCTGGGCCGCGACCGCCGGGTCTTTGAGCTGAATCACACCGTCACTGAGCACCCCCGCCGTATGCAGCACACCATCGATCGAGCCGAAGCGGGCCTGAGCGTTCTTCACTACCGTTCTCATCTGGTCCAGGTCGGTGATGTCGGCCGCCGCCAGCATCACCTCGGCGCCGCTCCCTTCGAGCTCCATGACCTGCCGGATGCGCCGGCTGGTGGGCAGCTCCGGATCATGCTGCCGGAGCCACTCGTCCCAGGCGCTTCGGTCGGGGAGGGCGGTCCGGCCCACCAAGATGAGCCGCGCCTTGACCGTGCGCGCCAAGTGTCCGGCCAGCGAAAGGCCGACACCGCCGAGCCCGCCGGTGATGAGATAGACCCCTCGCATCCGGATCGGCCGCCCAGCCGGCGCCTGGCCGAGTCGCACCGGCACGTACTTCTGAAGCCACCGATCCGATCCGCGATAGGCAACGATCTCGTCGTCCGCGGCCGCCGAGAGCTCGGCGGCCACCGCTTCTACGAGCCGGCTCTCTTGCCACGAGCCGGGCCGGGGCAGGATGACATCGACGCTTCGGCAGCGGATGTTCTGGAACTCCCGCGGAATCACGCGGCATGGCCCGAGGATCGTCGCCTTGCCGGGTTGGAGCGCTTCCTCTCCCGCGACCCGGTGGAGGTGGTCCGACACCACCGTAAGGCGGATCGGCTCGGAAAGGTCCTCTCCTCCGATCGCCTGCGCGAGATAGAGGAGGCTCTGGAAGCCAAGCCGGTGGAACGGCTCCAGGGCCTCGAGTCCGAGGCCCGGAGGCGCCGATCCGGTCACCGACCAGAGGTGGCCGATTTCCTGGGGCACCCGGCCCTCGGTGCTCAGGGCCTGGATCACCTTGACGTAGTCGGCGGCGGCGGCCGGATCGATCGTGAAGCTGCCGGCATCGTGCCGCGCGAACGCCGGGCCCGCCCTGACGGTGACGATATCGCGCCCGCCCTGGCGGAGACGCTCCGCCAGGCGGGAGCCAAAGCCCTGTTCGTCGAGGAAGAGCAGGGCACGCGCTTCGCCGGTCGCGGCGGGCAAGGCCGGCTTCCGCCGCCAGACCGGCTGGGAGAACCACTCTCCAACGTCATCCTGCCGCGTGAGCGATCGCTCTCCCGGTTGGTCGGCGGCGGCGACCTTGCCCGGCTCGATCCAGTGGCGCTGGTGGTCGAATCGGTACGTCGGCAGCGGAATCCGCCGCCGCCGCTCGTCGCCCCGGAACCGGTCCCAGTCCACCGCCACCCCACACGCCCAGAGTTGGCCCAGAACGCCTAACACGAAGGCCCCGTCGGAGATCACCTCCTGCGGGTGCTTGAGCGAGTGCAGCACGACATGCTCGGCGGCCCGGTCGGGGTGCTGGCGCGCCAAGGTGGCCAGGGTTCTGCCGGGGCCGACTTCGAGAAGCACCCGTTGCCGATCCTCGAGCAGCGTCCGCAATCCGTCGGAGAAGCGCACCGTCCCCCGAAGGTGGCGGACCCAATAGGCCGGATCGGTCGCTTCGGCCGGGGTGATCCAGGTGCCGGTGACGTTCGAGACGAACGGCATCGTCGGGGCCTTCATCGGCATGCGGCGGAGGAACTCCGCGAATTCGTTCAGGATCGGCTCCAGCATCGCCGAGTGGGCCGCCACCGAGATGCGAATGCGCACGGCGTCGATGTCGCGCGCTGCGAGCGTCGCCGCCAGGCGCTCGATCGCTTCGACCGGTCCCGAGGCCACGGTGAGTGCGGGGCCGTTGATCGCGGCCACCGACAACTCCGGCCCCATGACGTCGGCCAGTTGGTCTGCCGGCATGGCCACGCTGAGCATGGCTCCGGCCGGCAGCCGCTCGAAGAGGCGGCCCCGAAGCTCCACCAGCGCGAGCGCGCCGTCGAGCGTGAACACCCCGGCCAGGTGGGCCGCGGTGTATTCGCCCATGCTGTGGCCGATCATCGCGGTCGGCGATATCCCCCACGACATCCAGAGCCGCGCTTGGGCGTACTGAATCGTGAAGAGGGCGGGCAGCGCCAGGGATGGGCGCTCCAGCTCGTGGCCGGCCGGTTCCTCCTGCCCCTCCGGGGGGAAGATCAGGCTCTTGAGATCGGCGGACGGCCGCCCGGCCATGAGCGTAAGGCATTCGTCCACCGCGGCGCGGAACACCGGCTCCGTGCGGTAGAGGTCGGCGCCCATGGTCGGGTGTTGCGCTCCGCCGCCGGCGAACATGAAGGTTACCGGCCTCGGCTGTTCCGGATTCGCGGTCGCGGGCCCGAAGGGATCCTCCATGCGGAGGGCCTCCACCGCCTCCGCGACGCTCGAGGCCACCACGCTGCGGCGATGCTTCATTGCCTGGCGTCCGGCCTGCAACGTCCACGCGGCGTCGGCGAGATTGATGTCGGGGTGCTCGTGGAGGTGCCGGGCCAGCTCCGCCGCTCCGGCTTCGAGTGCGGTGGAAGTCCGCGCGGACAATGGGAGCAGGACGGATGGGCGCGAGGGTCCCGACGGCGTCCCGGCCGGGGCTTCCTCGACGATGATATGCGCATTCGTGCCGCCGACGCCGAGCGAGCTCACGCCGGCGCGGCGCGGGATACCGCGCGGCATCCACGGCGTGAGCGACGAGACGACGCGGAACGGGCCGCGCTCGAATTCACAGGCCGGGTTCGGCGCCGCGAAGTGGAGCGAGGCAGGCAGCTCCCGGTGTTGCATGGCGAGGGCAACTTTGATGAAACTCGCGACCCCCGCGGCGGTATCGATGTGCCCGATGTTCGACTTCACCGACCCGATGCCGCACCGGCCCGGAGTCTGGGCGCCCTCGCCGAATGCCTGGGTCAGCGCGGCGATTTCGATCGGATCGCCGACCGGCGTGCCGGTGCCGTGCGCCTCCACGTAGGAAATCGTCTCCGGCCCGACGCCGGCGATGGCCAACGCCTCCGCGATGGCCCGCGCCTGACCGTCCACGCTCGGCGCCAGGTACCCGACCTTCTGCGCGCCGTCGTTGTTGACCGCCGAGCCCTTGATAACCGCATGGATGTGGTCTCCATCGGCCAGCGCGTCGGCGAGGCGCCGTAGCGCGACGATCCCCACGCCGCTCCCGAAGACGGTCCCCTGCGACGCCGCGTCGAACGGGCGGCAGTGGCCGTCAGGCGAGAGGATCTCGCCCTCGCGGTAGAGATACCCGTGGCGGTGCGGCAGCTCGATCGTCACCCCACCCGCGAGCGCCATGTCGCATTCGCGGCTGAGGAGGCTCTGGCAGGCATAGTGCATGGCCACGAGCGAGGTCGAGCAGGCCGTCTGCACGTTGACGCTGGGGCCCCGAAGATTGAACAGGTAGGACACCCGGGTCGTCAGGAAGTCCTTGTCGTTTCCGGTGTGCCGCACCAGGAAGAACCCAACCGAGGCCATGAGCTTCGGGTTGGTCAGCAGGTTGTAGGGCAAGTATGCGTTGTGGCCGGAACCGCCGAAGACCCCGATGGATCCCGGGAACCGGCTGGGCGGATGTCCCGCATCCTCGAGCGCTTCCCACGCGCATTCGAGGAAGTGCCGGTGCTGCGGATCCATGATGGATGCTTCGCGCGGGCTCAGCCCGAAGAAGCCGGCATCGAACATTTCCATGTCCGGGAGGATCGCTCCCGACTTGACGTAGTCCGGATCGACGAGCAGGCCCGGCTCCACCCCGGCGGCGAGGAGATCTTCATCGCTGAAGGTGGTGACCGACTCCACCCCGGCGCGGAGGTTGGCCCAGAACTCGTCGACGTTTCGCGCCCCCGGAAAGCGGCCCGCCATGCCGACGACGGCAATATCCCCGTCGTACTCGGTGCCGGCGTTCGAGTTGGTGATTGGCGGGGTCATCCCGGCCGCTCCGTCCGCCGCCGGCGCTGCATAGCGGTGCGCCGGCCCTCCGCCCTTTCCTTTCCTTCTTCCGAGGCGGCTGCGCCGCTGCCCTCGCTGAGGTAGGTGCTCAGGCTTCGGATCGTCGGGAACCGGAAGACGTCGGTGATGGAGAGATCGCGGGCGAGCGTCTCGCGCAGCCGGCGATGGACTTGCACCGCCAGCAGCGAATGGCCGCCGAGATCGAAGAAGTTGTCGTGGGTCCCGACCTCGGGAACGCGAAGCACGTCCTTCCAGATGGCCGCGATCGTTTGCTCGAGGTCGCCGGTCGGCGCCACGAACGCCGCCGCCGCCGAGGATGGCGCCAACGCGGCGGGAGCCGGCAGCGCGCGGCGATTCACCTTGCCGTTCGGCGTGAGCGGGAGCGCCTCGAGAACCGCCACGTGTGCCGGGACCATGAACTCGGGGAGGCGGCCTCGCGCATACGTCCGCGCCGCCTCCGCCGTCACGGCGCCGCGAGCCGCGGGCACCAGGTAGGCGGCCAGCCGCGCGTCGCCGGGCGCGTCTTGGCGGGCCACCACGACCGCTTCGCGCACTCCGGGACACTCCAACAGCACCGATTCGATTTCGCCGAGCTCGATCCGGTATCCTCGAATCTTGACCTGATGGT
>JABFSM010000118.1 GCA_013140635.1 Gemmatimonadales bacterium | reverse complement strand
CGGGCGTTGCGGGGGAGGGGAGGGGACGATTGAGGAAGACCGTTCCCTTCTCGGCGCCGAACAGCCGCGGATCGCTAGGCGAGGTTACGGTGCCGACCGGCGCGCCGCGCTCATCGAAGACTTCCAAACGTTCTCTGGTTTCGTGTCGTGCCAGCAGCATCGTGACCTCCATTCGTTGTCCTGCGCTTCAGAATCTTTGATGCTCGCCTTCAGAAAAGCGTTGCATAAACGGAGGGGGTGTGCGCTCCGGTCGGCTGGTTCAAGGGGGCGGTCGTTCCATACGTTTCAAGTAGAAACTAGACGGCAGAGGGCGTCGTACTGCAGGGAGTCTGAGGGGACCAACGCCCTCGCCAAATCTCCTAACTCCTGATGGCAAGCCAATATGGACACGATCTTCCAGGATTTGAAGTACGCCTTCCGGTCCCTGAAACAGGCGCCGGGGCTCTTCCTCGTGGCTTCGCTCTCCTTGGCGATCGGCGTGGCGGTCAATGTCACCCTCTTTGCCGGGGTGGACATCCTACTGCTTCGTCCACTCGACTACCCCAATACGGAACGGCTCCTGGCGGTCTGGTCGGACAACAAGGCGCGCGGCTGGGATCAGAACAGCGTGGCGATGGCGGACTTCGTCGATTGGCGGACGGAGGCAAAGTCGGTCACACTCGCCGCCGCGACCGGGGGGAGCTTCAATCTGGCCGACACGGACCAACCGGAGCGGGTCACCGGGCTTCGCATCAGTCCGAACCTCTTCTCGATGCTCGGCGTGGCGCCGGCCCTCGGACGCACTTTTCAGATGGAGGAGGAACGCCCGGGCGAAGGCCGGACGGCCATCATCACCGACGGGTTCTGGCAAAGTCACTTCGCGTCGGATCCGGGAACGGTGGGGAAGACCATTCGCCTCGACGGGGAGCCGGTCACGATCGTCGGCATCATGCCGAAGGGGTTCAAGTTCGGCAGCAACCAGAACGCGATCTTCACCCCGCTCACCGTACCGGCGGTGCCCGACCGGGGGAACCGCTACCTGCAGGTCTACGGATTGCTGGCTCCGAACGGGGAGCTCGAACAGGTCAATAACGAGCTGACCGGGATCACCGGGCGCCTAGCCGGGCTCTATCCGGCCACCAACGAGGGAATGGGTGCCCACGCCCTGACGCTCCAGGATCAGATCGTCGGGCCGACCCCGCGGCAGGCGGGGCTCATTTGCATGGTCGCGGTGACTTTCGTGCTGCTCATCGCCTGCGCCAACGTGGCCAATCTGCTGCTGTCCCGCGCGGCGGGCCGGAACCGGGAACTCGCGGTGCGGTCGGCGCTAGGCGCCCAGCGGACCCGCCTGGTGCGGCAGCTCCTCACCGAATCG
The DNA here is from genome assembly GCA_013140635.1 of Gemmatimonadales bacterium. Taxonomy (GTDB): domain Bacteria; phylum Gemmatimonadota; class Gemmatimonadetes; order Gemmatimonadales; family GWC2-71-9; genus JABFSM01. Next base: position 3,245 of record JABFSM010000118.1, on the reverse strand, counting down.
ATGATCCTCGCGATGGCGGGAGGGGCGCTCGGCTTGTTGCTCTCGGTGGCCGGCGTCCAGTGGTTCGCATCGATCATCCCGCCCGACTTCTCGAACGTGGAACAGCTCGGCATCAACGGTCGCGTGCTGGCGTACGGGATGATGCTCATCGTGGGCGCGGGGATCGTGGCCGGCATCGCGCCGGCGTTTCAGGTCACCCGCGGCAGCCTTACCGACCCGCTCAAGGACGGCGGCCGCTCCGGGTCGATGGGGCTTCGGCACGGCAGGCTGCGCTCCTCCCTGGTCGTCGCCGAGATCGCGCTTGCCCTGGTCCTGCTCATTTCGGCGGGGCTTCTGGTCAAGTCATCGCTTCAGCTGCAGCGGACCGATCTCGGCTTCGAGCCGAAGAACGCGCTGACGTTCGCCGTCTCCCTATCGGCCAAGGAGTATCCCGACACCGCCCAGGTGCTGACTATTCAGGATGGGCTGCGAGAGCGGTTTGCCGCCTTGCCGGGGGTCAAGGAGGTCGGCGCCGTTACCCAACTTCCCATGAGTGGCGGGTCGGGCTCCTACTACCACGTCGAGGGCGAGCCGGTGCCGGAGGTGGGCAAGCGTCCCGTGCTCCAATACCGCAATGCGACGGCGGGCTATCTCGATGCGATCGGCATCCGGATGCTGAAAGGCCGCGACTTCGGGCCGGAAGACCGGCTCGGCAGCGCCAAGGTGGTGCTCATCAACGAAACGCTCGGGAAGCGCCATTGGCCGAAGGGCGATGCGCTGGGTCACCGGCTGGTCTTCGATTGGGGCACCTTCGAGATCGTCGGCATGGTGGCGGATGTGCGCGAGTTCGGACCCGACGACCCGGCGCCGGCGCTGCTCTATTTCGCGGCTCCGCAGAGCGTGGCCCGGAACCTCCGCTTCGTCGTGCGCACCACGGGAGATCCGAATTCCCTGGTGCCGGCGATCCGGCTGGAGGTGGCCAAAGTCGCGCGTGATCTTCCAGCGTACAGCGTCCGGTCGCTTCAGGAGCACGTCGACCTCCAGATGCAGGGCGACATGATCATGCCGAAATTGCTCGCGCTGCTTGGTGGCATTGCGCTCACCCTGGCGGTGATCGGGGTCTACGGAGTGATGGCGTACTCGGTCTCGCAGCGGACCCAGGAACTTGGCATCCGGCGCGCGCTCGGCGCCGGGGGTCGTGACATCCTCCGGCTCGTGCTTCGGCAGGGAGTCACGCTCTCCGGCCTGGGCGCGTTGATCGGCGTCGGTCTCGCGCTCGCAGCCACGAAGGCGCTGTCGGCCTTCCTCTTCGGCGTGAGCGCCTTCGACCCGGTCGTCTTTTCGGGGGTGACGTTCTCGCTGGTGGGGGCCGCCATCATCGCGACGCTGGTCCCGGCCCGGCGGGCTACCCGGGTGGATCCGCTTGTGGCGTTGAAGAACGACTAGAGATTGCTTCGGGGGCTTCGCCCCCGTCGCAATGACGGGGGAGTGTCGGCGCAGGCCCCTCGCAATGACGGGGGAGTGTCGGCGTAGCCCCGTCGCAATGACGCGCGCCGGTCATTGCGAGCCGGCGCAGCCGGCGAAGCAATCGGGTATTTTCGGCGCATGACCCTCTCCCGTCGAGAGTTCGTCGCCCTGATGGCCGCGGGCCCCGCGCTCCGCCTCCAATCCGCCGCCCCGTACGACCTAGTCGTGCGGGGCGGTACGGTGTTCGACGGCAGCGGCGCGGAGGGCCGGGTGGCCGACATCGCGATCCGGCGGGGACGGATCGCAGCGGTCGCGGCGGGTCTCCGCTCCAGAGGGGTGGAGGAAATCGACGCCAAGGGCCTCGCGGTCGGTCCCGGATTCATCGACATCCACTCGCACGCGGACGGCACCCTGTTCGACGATCCCAGCGCCGAATCGGTCATCCGGCAGGGGGTGACCACGGCGGTGATCGGGCAGGACGGCGGCGGCCGGCTTCCCGGGCGCGACGGCACCACAACGGCGTCCGATCTCTTCGCGCGTTTCGAAGCACTCCCCGTCGCGGTGAACCTGGCCACGATGATCGGACTCGGCGCAGTTAGGCGGACCGTCGTCGGCGAGGCCAACCGGGCCGCCACCCGCGCGGAGGTGGTCCGGATGACCAGGCTGGTCGAGGCGGCCCTCGCCGCCGGAGCGTGCGGCGCGTCCGCCGGACTCGAGTATGCGCCGGGCGCCTTCGCCAGCCGAGCGGAGCTCACCGCCCTTTGCCGCCCGCTGGCGGCGCGCCGGCTGCCGTACGCTCCCCACATGCGGAACGAAGACGACACGCTGCTCGAGGCAATCGACGAATCGGTGGCGATCGCGCGGGGCGCCGGCTGTCCGCTCCATCTTTCGCATTTGAAGACCGGAGGCGCGAGGAATTGGGGGAAAATCGACGCCGTCTTCGAGCGGATCGCGTCGGCGCGCCGAGCCGGTATCGACACGACGTTCGACCGGTACCCGTATGTCGCGTGGGCCACGGGGCTCACCAACATGTTTCCGATCTGGTCTCAGGACGGCGGTGTGGAGGCCTTTCTGCGGCGTCTCGATGATCCTGCCACGGCGGCACGTCTCAAGGGGGAGTCGCTCGAGAAGGTGGAGCTCGTAGGCGGATGGCACGCCGTCCAGATTTCCAACGTCGATGCCGAGAGCGACCAAGACGCCGAGGGGAAGCGGCTGGATGACTGGGCCCGCGCGCGGCGCCTCGACCCGTACGATGCGGCGCTGGTCCTGCTTCGGAACAACCGGACCAACGTCAGCATCGTGGTGTTTGCGATGAGCGAGGACAACTTGGAGCGCTTTCTGGCGCACCCGAAAGGGATGGTGTGCAGCGACGGCGGATCCTTTGCCGAAAGCGGCCCGGCGCGAGTCGGACACCCACATCCCCGGGGCCTGGGGACTTTCCCCCGGGTGTTAGGGCGTTATGTTCGAGAGCGGAAGGCGCTGACCCTGGGCCAGGCGATCCACAAGATGAGCGGCATGCCGGCGGCCCGGCTTCGGCTGGCCGGCCGAGGCACCATCGCCGTCGGGGCCGCCGCCGACCTGGTTGTCTTCGACCCGGAGAGGGTGGCGGACCGAGCCACCTTCGATAGTCCGTTCCAGTACCCGGTCGGCATTCCCACCGTGATCGTGAACGGGGCGGTGGCGCTGCGGAACGGGGAGCGGGTGGGGAAGGGGACCGGGAAAGGGCTCAGGCCGAACGTGCGGCGGCGCTCTTAGCCGGCAGGCGATAGGAGGGTTCGGCGATCGTGCCGCATCCGATC
>JABFSM010000125.1 GCA_013140635.1 Gemmatimonadales bacterium | reverse complement strand
GCGTCGGCGCGAGCGCCAAATGGGCCAACGGAGCGAGGTCTCCGCTCGCGCCGACGCTCCCTTGCTCCGGCACCCAGGGCACGACTCCCGCGCGCAGCATGGCCAGGAGCGCCTCGGCCAGCGCCGGCCGAGCCCCGCTGGTCGGGCGGAGGAGGACGTTGGCCCGCAGCAGCATGAGCGCCCGAACCACCGGCGGTTCGAAGGGCGCGCCGACGCCGGCGGCGTGGCTTCGGATCAGGTTGACCTGCAGCCGGTCGAGCTGATCGGCCGGAATCCGCACGTTGGCGAGTTTCCCGAACCCGGTGTTGATCCCATACATCGTCTCGCCGCGCGCCACGAGGGTCTCCACGATCGCGCGCGACTCCGCCACACGGGCCAGCGCCGCGGGATCGGCGTGCACCGCCGGCTCGGGCTCCCCGGCCACGCGGACGACGTCCGCGATGGTGAGGGAGCGTCCGTCGAGGAGTAGCGGGGCCTGGGTCATGGCGTTAGGGCTGCTGGAAGGTGGTCTGGTTGTAGTCGAACTTCAGCTCGGGGAAATCGCTGAGATAGACCTTGAAGAAGAAGGTAAAGTTGCCGTTCGGGCTCTTGGTGAAATTGAACGCGGCGCGCCATTCATGGAGATCCCGGCTCAGCTGGATGTTCTGCGCCTCGAACCGCCCATCGGTGGCGTTGTAGGTGGTGGTCCAGGTTACCCCCCAGAACGGGGTCGGCGAGAAGCTGGTATTGAAGGTGAGGGTGCTGGCGCTGGTACCCGTGGCGCGGGTGCCGTCGAAATTGAGGAGCCCGCGACTGCGGGTGATGCTCACCCCGATGGTCGACTGGAAGGGCCTGTTGCCCCGTCCCGGCAAGAGGGTCGTCGGCTGAATGACGCCACCCCTTCGAGGATCGCCGGGCAGACCGACCCCGGCAAAGCCCTGGTTGGCTAGGCGGCGGTCGAGGGCATCGCTACCCGGCTTGGGCGGCGCGTTGAGACCGAGAAACGCGCCGAGCTGCCGAAAGGTGTTGCCGGTCAGGGAGAACTGGGTCGTGATGCCGGTCAGAAACGGATCGAATTTGGAACTTTGGAATCCGACCGCGCCGTCCCAAAGGTCGTGGCTCACCGTGACACTGAAGCCGGGAATGACGTCGCTGGCAATCGTGTTGGAAAGGAACGAGGTGTTCCAGCCGGTGCGTCCCGGTTGCTTGGCCTGCTCGAAGTCGTACCCGATCGAGCTGGTGTTGATGCTGAGAATCTTGAACTTGCGCGTGGTGGTTCCCAGCGTGTCTCCCTCTTCCGGCTTGCCTTTCGCCTCGATGTTCTGGCTCAGGCCGATCGAGAGCGACTGCTGCGAGATGCTCTCGAGCACGGGCGCCCTACCCGGGGCCGTGGTGGCCCGGGCAAACTCTTCGGGGATCTTCGCCTCCGGCGCGTAGCTGTACGAAATGAACGGCGAGATGCTGTGCCGGATCCGCGAGACGCTTCCGATACCGCCAAAGAACGCAAAGAAGGTGGGTGAGACCGAGAGATTGAACGAAAGGCGCTTGTTCTGGGTGACCCACTTGCCGTTGGTCTGCGCATTCCGAACCGCGAAGTCCCCCGGGCCGGCGTTGTTGATCGTCACGCTCGGCTGGACCCGCCAGGTGGATCGGAACAGCACCGGGAGGTTGATCCCGGTATCCCATTGGAGGGTCGAACCGAACCCGCCGTTGCGAACCTGGACGACGTCGATCGAGTCATTCGGCTCAGGCGTGTCCAGATTCGGCGCCCGAAATCTGACCGTCGACCGTTGGGTCGAATCGCCGTCGACGAAGCGGATCGAGTTGGTCCAGTTGAAGCTGCCGATCCGCAAGGGCGTGTCCATGCGAATCGTCGAGGTCTGGTTCCCTCCCCTGGGCCGCAGCGTGTCGATGCCGCTCGTTGCGCCGGCCAGCAGGATCTCCTGGGGAATCTTGAACGCCTCGCTGCGCCGGAAAGAGAAGGTCGGCGACCAGGTGATGTTGCGGGTAATGTCGAACGATTTCGGGTTGATGTCGAAGCTGGGAAGATCCTGGGTGCCGCTCCCGTCGTTGATGTTTTCCTGGCGGCTCATGCCGGCCATGATGTTGCCCCAGGGATACCGCTTGGTGAAATTGATGCCGCTCCGGATGGTCTGCAGCGACACCCTCGGATCGACCGAATTGCGCGACACGATGCTCGAATTCGTCACGTAGCTGACGTTCGCGTTCAGGCTGGTCGACGCATTGAAATGCTGGGAATGGTTCCAGTTGATTTCTTTCGACGTCGCCCCCGACGTCGGCTGGGTGAACCGATAGGCCAACGCGCCGTTCAGGAAGCGATTGAGCAGACGATACTGCGTGCTGATGCCGAAGCTCACGTACCGCCTGCTGTACCAGTCGATCCGCGCGGCGGCGTCGAAGTAGTCGTTGGGCGCCCAATAGTACCCGATGTTGGTGACTTGCCGATTGTACCCCTCGGTCGGCCGCACGATGTCGTTGAATCCGAATTCCGGCACTAAGATGCCCGACCGCCGCCCCGGTTTGGTGTCTTGGAACATGAACGGAATCCAGGCAACCGGCACATCGCGGATATAGAGCACCGCGGGCCGGGCCACCAGCACCGATTTCGACACCCATTTGATTTCGCGAGTGGCAAAGTGATAGTGGGGCGACGGGAGGTCGCAGCTGGTGAGCTCGGCGTCGCCGGCGTACAGGCGCGCCTGGCTGGAGTCGACCGCCAGGTTGCCGCGAATGAACCAGTTGGCCGCGCCCTCGTTGAAGGTGGTGAGGGCATCCCGAACCACGCCGCGCTCTTTGCAGGTGTCGAACTTGGCCGTTTCGCCGATCAGCACGGTGCCGCCCTCGAAGAGATGCGGCTCGCCGGTCGCTTCGATAGCGCACTTCCCTTCCTCGTACCTGATCGCCTTGGCTTCGAGAATGGCGCCGCCCCGGTCGGTCATCGCGTTGCCGCGGAGGTCCACCACTTTCGTGTCGGGAATGACCGTCGCGGAATCCGCCCGGTACCGGGTTACGGAATAGCCCTCGAACTGGAGAAGCTGGCTCACGATCGAATCGGGCGGAAGAAAAGACTGCTTCGGGCCCGACGGAAGGCCCAGCCGGCGCGCGCTGGCGGAGTCGATCTTGCGGCCTCCGAGTGGCGGCACGCTGTCCTGGAGCCGCTGGCCCGGCAAGAGGGTCTGCCCCGGTCGGATAGGAAGAGGGGGCTGCGTGGGGACCTGCGCCCGGGCGCCCGCCGCGGCACAGACCATCGCTGCGAGCGTGAGGAGCGCGCTAGACCGCATCGACCGGCTTGGGCCGGAGCTTGCGCCGCTGCACCACCCAGACGCCGGCCACCCCGATCTCATAGAGGAAAATGAGCGGGACGGTGAGCATGAACATCGACAGCAGATCGGCGCCCGGGGAGAGGATGGCTCCGGCAATGAAGCTCCCCACCACCGCATAGGGCCGAAGCCGGTTGAGCATCGGCGTGGCCACCACGCCGAGCGCCGCCAGGAGAATCATGAGCAGGGGCAATTCGAACGACAGGCCGAGCGCCAGCATGAGCTGGATCACGAACGAAAAGTACTTGTCGAACGTGATCATCGGATTGAACGAGCCCTGCTGAAAGCTCAGGAGCACCCGAATGGCCTGCGGTACGATGAAAAGGAAGGAGGCCATCGCGCCGGCGAGAAAGAGAAAGAGGCCGACGAAGAGCGAAGGAACGATCGCTTTCTTCTCGCGTTCGTAGAGCGCGGGCGACAGGAACGCCCAGAGCTGCCAGAGAATGATCGGCGACGCGAAGACCAAACCCACGATGAAACCGAGCTTGAGCATGATCATGAGCGGCTCGGTGGGCGACAGCACGGTGAGCCGCCCATCGGGGAGGTACTGCGCAATCGGCTGCTTCAGAAGGTCGACCAGGCGAAACCGGTCGGTGATCCAGACGCCCAGCGCAAAGCAGCCGACGATCGCGAGCAGCACGCGGAGGATACGGCCGCGAAGCTCCTCGAGGTGGTCGAGGAACGGCATCTCGCCTTTGGCGCGGGACATGGGCTCGGGGCTTTGCCCTACGGGCGAAGATTCTTCAGGCGTTCGCGGGCGACTTCGGCCTCTTGGGAGCCGGGATACTCCTTGAGAAGACGGTCGTAGTAGGTGCGCGCGGCCGCGGAGTTGGAGCGAGTCTCCTCAAGGCGCCCAAGCCGAAAGAGCGCGGTCGAGGCCTTGAGCGATTTGGGATACTGGGCGACGACCCGCGCGTAGTAGGCCACGGCGGAGTCGGGGGCTTCCACCACGAAGCTCTCGCCGATGCCGAGCGTGGCGTCGGCCGCCAACTCGCTGGTCGGGTAGACGCGCAGAAGCTCCTGGAATCCTCGTCGCGCGGTGCCGACCGCCCCACGAAGAAGATTCCCGCGCGCACCCTGGTACATCTGGTCCGCCGACACCGAAGGCGAAGCAGGCGGCGGTGCGGCCGTACCGGTCGAGTCTCCCGGCGTCGCGGGGGGCCGATTCAGCCCCGCCGCCGCGTTCTGCTCATCGCGGCGGTCCAGTTGCCCCTTGAGGTCCGTCAGGCGGCGCTGGCTCTGACCCGTGAGTTCCTGAACCTGGAGGAGCTGCCGGTGGATTTCGGTGATGTCGGTGGAGACCTTGAGCTCGAGATTCCGAAGGGCATCCCGCCCCGCGATCACCGAGTCCATGATGCGCTGCTGCAGCGTGAGCACGGCGGCGAGGGCTGCGGCGCGGATCGAATCCCGCCGTGCCGTCTCTACCCGCATCGTCCGAACTTCCATTTCGAGAAAGCGCACTTGCCCTTTGGTCGCGCATCCGCCGGCCAGCGCCGCGGCCACGATCAGGGCCAAGCCCGCCCGCCCGTTCATCTCGGCTGCACCAGCCGCTCGCCGCCGGCGATGATTTCGAATTCGTCCCGCCGATTCATGGCCCAGGAAGTCTCGTTCTGGCCCGGATCGGCCGGGCGCTCTTCGCCGAACGATGCGACGTCGATACGAGACGCCGCGATCCCCTTCGACTCCAGATACCGTTTGGCCGCCAACGCCCGCTTGTTGCCGAGGACGAGATTGTACTCGTCGGAACCGCGGTCGTCGGCGTGCCCGCTGATGCGGATCCGAAGGCTCGCATTAGCCTGGAGAATGGCCGCCTTCCGGTCGAGAATCGGCCGGTCTTCCGGCTTGATGGCGTCTTGGTCGTAGTCGAAGTGGATGACGTTGCCGAGTTCCGCCCTCACCGCGGCGGTGACCCGAGCCGCCTCGGCATTCGGATCGGTCGGGTTCGTGGCCGGAGCGGGTGGCGGCGGAACCGGCGCAGGGGCCGGAGGGTTGCTGGTCGGTACATCCACTACAGGTTCGGCCTTCTTGCCGCAGCCCAGCGCAGAGAGCGCGATCAAGGCGAGCGGCACCAACCCGGGTCGTCGACGCATCTGTCCCCTCCGCGGGGTCTTAGGTTGACTGCTCAGCGGCCGATGGGCCGCGACCACGCCGGCAACCGCGCGGAAGCCGGCGTCATGATTTGCCTGGACACACCGGTTTCGGTGTCCAACACCCACAACTGGCGGCGCCCGGTCCGATCGGAGATGAAGACCAGATGCCGCCCATCGGGGGCCCAGCTCGGGTCTTCGTTCCGGCCGGTGGAAGTCCGTGGCGTCTGCCGCCGAGCCGCGAGATCGAAGGTGTAGATCTGCGGCGCGCCCCGAACCTCGCGGTGAAACGCGATCGTCGCGCCGTCCGGGGACCAATCGGGGGCGTTAGAATTACCCGTGTCCCCAAAATCATACGGCACCAGGAGCTCCTGATCGGTGCCATCGGCGGCCATCACGTAGATCTGCTGGCTACCGGCGCGCGTCGAGACGAATGCGACCCGGCGTCCATCCGGAGAATAAGCGGGCGAGAAGTTCTCTGCAAACCGTCCACCGGTCAAAAGTTCGACACAACAGAGGTCGCGCACATTCAGGCTGTAGAGGGCCACGCCGGGCTCGCCGAGCCGGGCGAAAATCATCCCGGTGCCGTCGGGAGAAAAGGCCGGCGTCATGTTACGGGTGCCCGCCGTGGTGGGGACGACGGTGCGGGTGCCCGTTTGCATGGTCTGCAGAACGATCGGCATCGTCCCTTCGCGGGTCAGGTGCGCATACGCCACCCTCATCCCGTCAGGCGACCAGACCGGGGAGAGGGTCTCGACCCCCGCCGGCGAGACCGGGACGAGTCCCGCGCCGTCGCTGTCGACTCGCCAGATGCGCTTGTCGTTTGCGTTCTGGAAGACGATCCGCGTTGCGGCAATGCCCGGTTGGCCCGTCACGGCTCGGATCAGGTCGTCCGACAGCCGGTGAACCGACATCCGGCCTTCGCCGGCTCCCCCTTTGTCGACGGTGCGGATCAGCTCGGTGTGCATCCGCTCCGCCCCGAGGTCGTGGAGCCGCGTGGTGACCTGCTCACCCGGCCCCGCGGTCAGTTCTAGGGCGAGCGCCGCGCCGAGACTCCGATAGAAGGCGTAGTTGATCGGAGTCGCGGTCCGGGGGGCCGCCGGGGCCGATTGGGCCAGTTGGATGATCTCGAAGCGGTTGCTGAAATCGAGGTCGCGCCCGACGATGGCGCGGACCGAATCGAGTCCGGGCGCGGGAAGCACCACGAGGGCCGGAAGGACACCTGGCCGATAGGTGATGCCGACCCGAACGGTGTCCTGGGCCCCGGCGGGAGCGGCGCCGAGAGCGATCGCGACCGCCAGCGCAAACAGCGGCAGCCGCCTCACGGCAATTGTCTCGGCGTGAAGAGGAAGCTGATCGGAAGGTAGTCGGACGGATAGCCCGCGGGGAGCGCGCCGAACGCCTTGGCATTCGCCGCCGTCTCGACCGCTCCCAACGCCTCGTCATCGAAAGAATAGCTCTTGGAGCCCCGAAGAATCTTGATGTCGCGCACCGTTCCATCCCGCAAGATCACGAAAGACACCTCGGCTTCGAGGGGAGCGTTGTTGGCCGGCCGGTTCCACCGGCGGTAAATCTGGGTCACGATGTTGCGAAGGTATTCCGGATACGGAAATTCCTTCCCTTGCAGATTCACGTTGGCAATGTCGCTTCCCTGCCCGGGCTTCTCCCCCGGAAGGGGGCCGGAAGGATTGGCGTCCCGCCGCCCCGCCGCTTTGGCCGGCGCCTTGGCGGTGGGCTTGGCCGGCGGCGCTTTGGCTTTGGGCTGGACCTTCGGTGGCGCGGGTGCCGGCGCAGGCGCCGGCGGTTCCGTCGTGGGCGCCCGCGCCGTGGCGGTGGCGGGCGGCGCGGCGACCAGGGTGACCGCATAGGTCGGAGGAGAGTACTTCGATCCCACCTTCACCGAAAAGAACAGCGCGCCCACACCCGCTACGTGCACGAGCAACGTCCACGCGAGCCCGCTCCAGACCGCGCCGCGCGGCATGCGCACCACCCGCGTGGTCAGGGCGCGACCTCTTCGTCTTCGGTCGTCATGTTGACGCTCATGTTCGGGATATTCGCTGCCTGAATCGCGGCCATGATCCGAACGACCTGACCGTAGGGCACCCGCCGGTCACCTCGTACATAGACGGATGTCGAGCCCTTCTTGTTCACAAGCGCGCGGAAGGCGGCCCGGAACTCGTCGTAGCTCACCTGGGTCTGATCGACGAAGATCCGTCCCTGCCGGTCGATGGTCACGACGATTCCCTCTTTGGCCGGCAGGGGCCGTCCCTCCGCCTTCGGCAGCTCGACCGCCACCCCACCCTGCATCAGCGGGGCGGCGATCATGAACACGATAAGGAGCACGAACGCCACGTCGACCAAGGAGGTGACGTTGATGTCGGCGGTCGGGTCGAAGCGGCGCCGCCCGCGAGAGCCCGAGCCAAGGCCACCGAGCACTAGAGCAATCCCTCCCGGGCCATCCAGCCGACCAGCGTATTCCCGAACCCTTCGAGCTCGGATTCGAACTCCCCGACCTTACCGCTGAAGTAGTTGTAGGCCATGAGCGCGGGAATCGCGGCGGCCAATCCGGCCACCGTCGTCACCAGCGCTTCCGCCACTCCCGGCGCCACCGCGGCAAGATTGCCGCTCCCCTTGGAGGAGATGCCGAGGAAGGCGTCGGTGACACCGAGCACGGTGCCAAGGAGTCCCAGCAGAGGGCTCACCGAGCCGATCGTCGCGAGCCACGAGACATAGCGGCCCGCCTCCTCGCGCCCCGCGCTCACCTCTTTACCGAGGACCATCTTGAGCGCCTCGAGCTGAGTCGGAGAGAGCGCGCCATGCCCGGTGCCCTCCTCGCGGATCACGCCGGGTTGCAGCTCGGAATAGAAGGTCAATCCCTCTCGAAAGAGCCGATTGAAGGGCGACGGCGGGAGCTTCATCACCGCCCGATAGGCTTCCTGCAGCTTCGGCGATCGCTCCGAGACGTCGAAGAACCGCTTTGCCTGGCCTCGGAGCTTGCGGAACTGAAGCCACTTGATGCCGATCAGAAACCAGGAGGCGAGCGAAAAGACGAGAATGACGCCGAGCACGATCTTGGTCTCGAGACTCGAGATCAAGATCAGATCGAGCGACGACGTGGGCGTCGCGGCGGTTTGAAGAAGCATCATGCGCGAATAATAGGGGGACTCTCGCGCTTCAAAAACGCCCCACCCCGCACCATCCACGAAGGACGGTGCGGGGCGGCGGCAGCGAAACTAGTCATTGCGAGGCCCGGAGGGCCGCAGCAATCTCAATTCGGCAGCTTGGCCACCTGTTTGACCCGCGTACCGGGCCTGATGTCGGGCGAGGCAACGGTCACCACCTTCACGGTGGCGGTCTTGTCGCGCAGGTGGACCACTTGGACCGTGGCCATCTCTTCGGCCACCGCATTGGCGGCGGACTTGTCCTGCGGCCCCGGAGTCCGAATGATGGTGAGGAGGTCGCCCATGCTGAGACCCGCGGCCTTCCCGATATCGAGGAAGAGGATTTCCTGCGGGCGGCGCAATTCCCGCCCATCGCGCGGGGCCAGAACGTGGCCTTCGACACCGTTCTCGACCTTGCGCCAATCGGCGGCGCCCGGATCGGTGAACTTCTCGGCGGGCATGACCGACTGACCGTCGCGCATCGAACCGTAGAGCGCGATGACCTCTCCGACCGCCTGGCTGCCATTCTGCCCGGTGACGCGGACGAGCCCGGTGGGGATTACGATCTCCCCGTAGCCCACGGGACCTTCCCTGCGGTTCACGACCAGAAGAAGATCGCCCTTGGCGTACGAAGCGCCGTCCGGCGGCGCCATGCCAACCGCGGTGTAGATCTGCATGGCGGCCCGAGAGCGCCCGCTTTGGATCTGCTCCGGAGTCACGGGGCCGAGCAAGGTGCCGAACGGGAGGGCTTCGCCCTCGGTCAAGAACCCAGCCGAATGGAACTCACCCTGGCGAAGCGGGTGGTACTTGACCTCGCGATAGGTAGCGTAGGATTCGTCGAGGCTCGTCACCCGCAGCCGGCGGAAGAGACCGAGACCGTCGTCCGGCTGCTGGCCCTGGCCACCCTGAGCCCGTTCCGCCATTGGCATCGGTGATGGAGCCGGAGCCGGGGCGGGAGCAGAAGGAGTGACCTCACTCCGTGGCGCCGGAATGGCCGCCGGGGCGGGGGGTGGCGTGTCGGTGGTCGGCACCGCCGTCTGACCCGGCGCCCCTTCGAGCTTGAGCAACTCGCCGGGGTAGATCCAGTGCGGATCCTTTACGACCTCGGTGTTGAGCTTGTATATCTGCGGCCAGAGGAAGGGATCGCCCAAATAGGCGCGGGCGATTTCCCAGAGCGTATCGCCCTTCCTTACGGTGTGTGAGCTGGCCTTCGCACCTTGGGCGGGAACGGCCACAGCCATTCCCGCCGCAAAGGGAAGCGCGAGCCCGAGCGCGCGCGAAAGGCTAGAACGGGAGATCGTCATCCTCGGCATCGAGAGCCTCCGGGAAATCGGAGAACGACTCGTCCTTGGCACCGGATCTGGCCGCCGCCGCCCCCGCCGCCTTTGGCGCGGAGAACGACTCACCGCCTTCACCCTTGCCGGACAAGAGAATCAATTCGCGGGCGTTGATTTCCGTCGAGTACCGGGTCTGGCCTTCCTTGTCTTGCCAGGTGCGGTATTCGATGCTGCCTTCGACGTAAACCTTGTCGCCCTTCTTACAGTAGCGCTCCGCGATGTCAGCAAGATTCGAGCCCTTGTTGTTCCAAAGTACGACACGGTGCCACTCGGTCTTCTCTTGCTTGTCGCCAGACGCCCCCTTCCACTGCCGACTCGTAGCGACGGAGAGATTGGCTACTCTCCCACCGTTGGAGGTGCTGCGTACCTCCGGATCCTGCCCGAGATTGCCGATGATCTGAACGCGGTTGAGACTGCGGGACATAGAAGCCTCCTCACCCAGGAAAAAATGCGCCGAGACTGCGGGACCCGCGTACCGTAGCGGGTGGATAAGTCATTTCACTAACCAAAGATACGCTCTAGGTGCCGGTTTCCTGCACTGAGAGCGCCGCACGAAGCACCAGAGCGTCCTCGAGCGGGTTCCGATAATAATTGGGGCGGAGACCGACCGGCCCGAATCCAAAGGCCTGATAGAGATTCACTGCGGCCCGATTCGACTCGCGCACTTCGAGATACGCTTCCCTTACTCCCGCCAGGGTGATAGCCGACAACCCCGCCTCCAGAAGCGCCCTCGCCACACCTCTTCGGCGATGACCCGGCATCACGGCAAGGTTCAGGATTTCGCCCTCCTCACCCGAGATCCGCGCCATGATATACCCGGCAACCGACTCTCCATTTTCAGCCACTAGTGCGTAAACCGTTGCATACTGAATCGTCTCGATGATCCCGACCATACTCCATGGATCGGAGAAGCAAACGTGCTCGATCTCCGCGAGGGCCGCCGCGTCAGCCGCGGTCGCTCGGCGTATCCGGTAGCGCGCGTCCATGCGCCGCCTCCCATTTGGCCTGCGCCTCGGCGGGCCGGCCGTAGGACGGTTCCCAGTCGTCGAGCTCCTCGATCGGCACAGCACCGCCCGGGACGGCGACCAACGACAGCAGCGCTTTGGCCATGGGCAGACTCGCCGCGCCACGAACCAATGGCACTTGAAACTGATCCGCCAGCCGCTCGACCAGTTTTTCCGGGGCGTCGGCCACGAGCAAATCGGGCCGCTGAGCATGCAAGGACTCCGGTGTCGCAAGGGTCGGGGCCTTGATCGTCGTCACCGTATTCGGCAAGTCGACCAGATAGGTGGCGGCGTAGAGCTCGCCGCGGAGCGCCGACGTCACCACCAAGACCACCGCACCGTGAGGCGCCCCGGCGCCCGCCGCCCGGACCATCAGCGTCGAAGCGGCGGACACGCGGATTTGCCGGTGGGTCCGCACCAACGCCTTGACCGTCGAGGCACCGACGCGGAGCCCGGTAAAACTCCCCGGGCCGTCCGCGATGGCAATGTCGGTCACCGCCGGGAGAGTGGTTCCGAGCTCCGAGAGCACCTCGTCGATCAAGGGAATCAGGGCGGCGGCATGCCGGCGCGCCCCATCCAACGCGCGCGCCGCCGTCCGGCCCTCCCCGCCATCCACTCGTCCCGCCACCGAGAGCCGATCGGTCGTGGTTTCGATCGCCAGCGCGATCACACGAACTCCACTCGCCGGACGTCGGGGTTCGCGGTATGCGCCAACAGCACGCGCCGAGAGGCCCGCGGGGCCCACGCTCCGGCCCGTTCGGGCCACTCGATCAGTAGCGCCGCTCCGGTGCAGAGCGTCTCCCAATCGAGATCGCGCGCCTCCTCGGGTGTGCGAAGCCGAAAACAATCGACATGATACACCGGGCCTCCCGGTGCGTCGTAGTGATGCACCAGCCCATAGGTCGGGCTGGTGGCCGGCGTGGTCACTCCGAGACCTTGCACCAGCGCCTTGACGAAGGTGGTCTTGCCCGCCCCAAGCTCCCCTTCGAGCCAGACCACATCCCCCGATGCGAGGGTCCGGCCGAATTCGAGCGCCCGGCCGGCGAGCCCCGCTTCGTCGAGCAAGGAGATCACGCGCGCCGGCGGGCGAATGACGACGCACCGCGCCGCACATTGGGCGCATCGAGGGCGCGGAGCTCGTTCAACTGATCGCGGAGCATCGCGGCCATTTCGAACTCGAGGTTGGCCGCCGCCTGTTTCATCTGCTTCTCGAGCGCCGCCATCGCGGCCACGCGTTGCTTCGGGTCGCGAAGGTCGGGCACCGCAGACGGTTTGCGGGAGGCGGTGTTGGCGGCGCCGGCGCTTCGGGCGTCGGCCACGTGGGTCGAGAGGCGCACCTGGTCGAGCGACTTGACGATCGACACCGGGACGGTGCCGTGGGTGGCGTTGTACTCCCGCTGGATCACCCGCCGGCGGTCCATTTCGCCGAGGGCGCGCTCCATCGATCCGGTGCGCCGGTCGGCGTAGAGGATCGCGAGCCCGTTGAGATTCCGCGCCGCGCGGCCGACGGTCTGGATGAGCGCCCGATCCGAGCGCAGGAACCCTTCCTGGTCGGCGTCGAGAATGGCCACCAGCGAGACCTCGGGAAGATCGAGCCCCTCGCGCAGGAGGTTGATCCCGACCAGCACGTCGAAGTCGCCTAACCGCAACCCGCGGAGAATCTCCACCCGCTCGATGGCGTCGATATCGCTGTGGAGATAGCGGACCCGAACGCCGTGTTGCTGCAGGTAGTCGGTCAGGTCCTCCGACATCCGCTTGGTGAGCGTGGTAACCAGCACCCGTTCCCGCCGCTGTTCCCGGAGCCGGATTTCGGAGAGCAAGTCGTCCACCTGCCCTTTGACCGGGCGGACCTGCACCTCCGGGTCCACGAGGAAGGTGGGACGGATGATCTGCTCCACCACGGCGCCCTCCGAGAGACCGAGCTCGTATTCCCCCGGCGTGGCCGAGACCGCGATCATCCTCGGCACGAGCGCCATGAACTCCTCGAAGTGGAGCGGCCGGTTGTCGAGGGCGGAGGGAAGCCGGAAGCCATATTCGACGAGCGTGGTCTTCCGGGCGCGGTCGCCGTTGAACATGCCGCCGATCTGCGGCAGCGACACGTGGGACTCGTCCACGACGACGAGGAAGTCGTCGGGAAAATAGTCGATCAAGCAGGCGGGCCGCTCGCCTTGAGCCCGGCCGGTTAGGTGGCGCGAGTAGTTCTCGATACCGGGGCAGGTGCCGATCTCGAGCAGCATTTCGATGTCGAAGTGGGTCCGCGATTCGAGGCGCTGCGCCTCCAGCAGTTTCCCCGCGGTCTTGAGTTCGGTCAATCGCGCGGCCAACTCGGCGCGGATGAGCACGATCGCCCGCTCGATGGCCGGCCGCTCGGTGACGAAATGCTTGGCGGGATAGATCGCGCACTGCTCGAGCTTGGCGATGGTGCTGCCGGTCAGCGGATCGATCTTGGTGATCCGTTCGATCCGGTCGCCCCAGAGCTCGACCCGCACCGCCTGCTCTTCGTAGGCGGGATAGATCTCCACGGTGTCGCCCCGCACCCGGAAGGTGCCCGGCTCGAAGGAGACATCGTTCCGCTGGTACTGGATGGCCACGAGATCCTGCAGGATCGCGTCGCGGCCCTTGGCCTCCCCCGTTCGGAGCGAAAACATCAGGCTCCGATAGGTGGCGGGATCACCGAGGCCGTAGATGGCGCTAACGGTGGCGACGATGACGACGTCCTCGCGCTCCATGAGACTCGACGTGGCGCGGAGCCGTAAGGCCTCGATGTCTTCGTTGATCGAGGCGTCCTTCTCGATGTAGACGTCGGTCGAGGGGACGTAGGCCTCGGGCTGGTAGTAGTCGTAGTAGGAGACGAAATACTCGACTGCGTTTGCCGGGAAGAACTGCTTGAGCTCGCCGTAGAGCTGGGCCGCGAGGGTCTTGTTATGCGAGAGCACGAGCGTCGGTCGGCCATGTGCGGCGATGACGTTCGCGAGGGTCATCGTCTTGCCGGAACCGGTGACGCCGAGCAGGGTCTGGTACCTATCGCCCCGCGCCAGGCCGCGCGTGAGCTCGGCAATCGCGCGGGGCTGGTCGCCGGCTGGCTTGAACGGGGCGGTGACTTCGAACTTCGCCATCACTGAATATGGTACTATCGGTGTTTATTCGGTATCCTCTTCAGTCATTGCGAGGCTGCTTGCCGTTTGTCATTGCGAAGCCGCTTGCCGTTTGTCATTGCGAGGCTGCGTAGCAGCCGAAGCAATCACTTCCGGCACTCGATCGTGGCGTAGACGGCCCGCACATCATGCCCTCGCCCCCCTCCAAAGCTCACGTATGTGTCGCCGCGGCCCATCGGGATCTCTTGCACGCTGTTTGGGCTTACACTGCCCAGGTTCTGATAGCTCGGCCCCCCGAACACGTCGATGGAGGACTCAGTGCGGTTGGTAACGATCGCGATCATCTGGCCGGCGCACCGGCTGGGCGTGGGCGTGCTTGGCGGTGCCTGATTCGAGCTGCACCCCACCAGGGCCAGCGCTCCCACGAGAACGAGCCACTTCCCTTGGTTCATCGTGCCATCCCCATCAAGGTGGACCATTCGGTGGCGGTCACAGGCATAGTGGAAAGCCGAGAAATGCGAACCAGCGGGAAGCTCGCGAAACGCTTGTCGGCCTTGATGGCGCTCAGGGGAATCGGCTTGGCCAGCCGTTTGACCGGCGCCACCTCGACGACGACGCGCTTGGGGTCGTCGAGCTTGGGATCGGGATAGGGATCGGAGACGATTCGGGCGGTTCCGACGATGGCCTTCTCATCGCCGCTGTGATAGATCATGGCTTCGTCACTTTTCCTCATTGCTCGCAAGTGAATCAGCGCAGCTGGCGCCGAAATCCCATCCCAGACAGCCTTTCCCTCGCGAAGCAGATCGTCGAAAGAGTAGGTCGAGGACTCGGTCTTGAGGAGCCAGTAGTTCTTCGCCATTGGTCCAATTTACCTCCCGGCTTGTCGATGCGTCACTCGGACGCTATTCTCCCCGTATACTACTCGGGGAGATGACACCGGTGTCTGAGACCGCCCTACCCCTTCTCAAAGGGACCGTGGACATGCTGGTCCTCAAGGCGCTCTCCTGGGGACCAATGCACGGTTTCGGCATTGCCCTGTGGCTGGAGGAACATTCGGCCGGGACGCTCGGACTCGACGACAGCATGACCTACCAGGTCCTGCACCGGCTCGAGGGCAAGGGACATATCGCCGCCAAGTGGCGCATCACGGAAAATAAGCGGCGCGCCCGCTTCTACACCCTGACCGCCGACGGCCAGCGTTACCTGGCGGATCAGGCCATGGCCTGGCAGCGCTACAGCAGCTCGGTCACCGGCATCATGTCCCTCAGGACCAGGCCGGCCTGAACCGTGGATCCCGACAAGCTCCCGATGCGGGCTCGCCTTCCTTGGCTGGACCTGCGGCCTCGCAGCCGGCGTGAGTTGGAGGCCGAAATGGCCGCCGAACTGGAAGAGCACATCGCGCTCCGCACCGAGCATCTGATGGCCCGGGGGCTTTCTCAAGAAGCCGCCGAACGGCAGGCGCGAGCCCGCTTCGGCCATTTTCCCACCGCCCGAAGGCAACTCCTCCTTTCGGCCCGCCAACGGGAGGGACGCATGGACCGCCGAGAGCGCCTGCAGGATCTGAAACAGGATATACGGCTCGCCTGGCGAATGGCTCGCCGGGCACCAGGCTTCTATCTGGGCACCATCCTCACGCTCGCTCTCGGCGTCGGGGCCAACGGGGCGGTCTTCAGCATTCTGCACGCCACTCTCCTCGAACCGCTGCCGTACCGCGCGCCCGGCGATGTGGTGGCGTTCTGGCGAGCGCCGAAGCAACCTCCCCCTACCCCTCCAGGTTCCCTCACCGCCGAGCGGTGGCGCGGAATCCTAACCTCTGTGCTCGCGCTCAACTGGCGGAACGACTCGACCAACGGGCTGACCGACCTGGCGCTGGCGCTCAACTGGCGCGCCGACCGCGAGGCCCAATTCGATCTCGTGCTCCCCGATCGGGCCGAACGGCTCCGCGGCGGCTTGGTCACACCGAATTTCTTCGAGCTTCTCGGCGTCAGTGCCGTTGTTGGCCGGGTGTTCGGTCTGGCGGACGAGCCGAGTGGAGCGCCGCTCCTGGTGCTCAGCCACTCGCTCTGGATCCGGGAATTCGGGGGAGATCCCGGGATCGTGGGCCGGTCCGTGACGCTCACGGTGGGAAGTAGTAGAACACGAGAACGACGGGCGTTTACCGTGACCGGTGTCCTGTCCCCCGCGTTTCGGTTCACCTACCCGCAAGAGACGGAGGCCTGGGCGATGATGCCCTGGTCCGCGGTGGCGTCCTGGGATCCCAGGGCCATCGCCTTCTTCGCCATCGGGCGACTGCGCCCCGGGCGCACTCTGGCCCAGGTTGCGGAGCGCGCCGCCGCTTTCGCGGTGCAATTCGAGCGCTCCGACACTCCGCCCGCCTTGCAACAGACGCTCGAGGTGGAGCCGATTCGGGAATGGGTCACCGGAAGCAGCCGACCGGCGCTGTATCTGCTCGGGGGGGTGGCCCTTACGCTCCTGCTGGTCGCTTGTGTCACGGTGGCCAACGGGTTCTTGGTCCGGCTGTCCGAGCGCCAGCAAGACCTCTCGCTTCGTGCTGCCCTCGGCGCCCGGCGCTCGCGGCTCGTCCGGCAGGTGCTGACGGAGGGGGCCCTGATCTCCGCAGGGGGCGTGGGCGCCGGCACCATCCTGGCGCTCTTGCTCCAGCCGGCCCTTCGCCGGTTCCTCCCAGCTGCATTCCCGCGGGTAGGCGATATCGGCGCCGATCCCGCCATCCTCGGCTTCGCGGCCGCCACGGCTGCGGTGACCACGCTGCTGGCCGCCCTGCTGCCGGCGTTAGGTGGCACCGCCCGGAGCGGCGCAACGCGATTGGGGCAGCGGTTCGGCGCCGCATCGGCCTCTCGCGCCGCGGTCCGTTGGCGCCAGGGCCTTATCACCTGCCAGGCCGCCCTCGCCACCATACTACTCGTCTCGGCGTCTCTGCTGCTGACGAGCTTCTTCAAGCTGGGCCGGGTCTCCCTCGGATTCGACGGGACGGAGGTCCTAACCGCCGAAATGCGGCTGATCGACCGCCGCTATTACACCCAGCCGTTCGCTCAATTGCAGGACCGTCTCTTGGCTGCGGTTCGGGGCGTGCCTGGGGTGGCGAGTGCGGCCCTCACGACAGCGGTGCCGTTTCGGGGGGTCGACTACATGATGAACTATCAACGAACGCCCACCGACGAACGGAAAGAGCTGGCCAACGTTCGTACGGTCGATCGCGCGTATTTCGAAGTGCTCGACATCCCGCTTCGGGGCGGGCGGCTCTTCTCGGAAATCGACGGGCAACCGGGACCGCCGGTGATGGTCGTGTCCGAGGCGTTCGCGCACAAGATGTTCGGGTCGGAGAATCCGGTCGGCAAGACGGTGGTGGCCGGCGCCGACTCGCCGCCGGTGGAGATCATCGGTGTGGTGGGCGATGTCCGGTACGTCCGTCTCGATCGCGACCCGAGGCCGGCGGTGTACCTCACCCGCAGCCAGGGAGAGAGCGACTTGATATGCCTACTCGTCCGCGCAACGAGCGGGCCGGTGGACCGCCTGGCACCCGCAATCCGAGCCGCCATTCATGGCGTGGATCCCGACCTTCCGACCATGGACATGACGACGATCGACCGGATCATCGACGAGTCGGTGGCGGACCGGCGGTTCTACACCGGCGCCACGACCGCCTTCGCCACCCTGGCCCTCTTGCTCACTGTCGTGGGTCTCGGGGTGGTCGTGACTCGCATCGTGACCGAGCGGAAGCGCGAGCTGGCCATTCGCGCCGCACTGGGGGCCTCCTTCGGGCGCCTGATCAGGCGAACCTCAGGAGAAAGCCTGGCGGCCGTCGGTCTCGGCGTGGCCGCCGGGCTTGGCGGGGGGTTCGCGATCTCCTCGGTGCTGCAGCACTTTCTTTTCCAGGTGGATTCGCGCTCACCGCTGCTGTATGCCGGCGTTGCACTGTTGGTGATCGGTGTGGCGGCCGCCGCCGCGTGGTGGAGCAGCCGGAGGCTGGGACAGTTCAACCTGGCCGAGCTTCTCCGCGCCGACTGAGGGACCCTATCCTTCGGCCCGGGCGCCGCCGCCGTCTACGGGCGACGACACATCCCGCCGGTCGACATTCTGAACCCCCTTCACCCGACGCACCGCCTTGAGCACCTTGGCAAGGTGGGGAAGATTGTCGACCTCCACGAACACGGTGCCGAAAGCGCCGCCATCTTTGGTGTGGAGATCGGCCCCTCGAATATTCGTGCCGCTCTGGCTGATGGCCTGCATGATGTCCGCGTAGAGCCCCCGGCGGTCTTCGGCATTCACCACCAGCCGCACCGAAAACGACTCCCCCTCCTGCTCCTGCCAGTCGATTTCGACGCGACGGTCGCCGGCGGAGAGCGTGAGCAGGTTGGGGCAGTCGGCTCGGTGAATGGAGATGCCCCGCCCCTGCGTGACGTACCCGACCACCGTGTCGCCCGGTACCGGCTGGCAGCACTGGGCGTACCGCACCAAAAGCCCGTCCACCCCCTGGATCTTGATGCCGCGGCCGAGACGGATGCGGTTGAGCATTCGCCCGAAGACGGTCGGCTTCGGCTCCTGCAACTCATCATCCGGCAAGTCGGGATGCAGCGCGCGCACCACCTGGCCGGTCGGCACATCCCCCCGCCCCACCGCCGCCTCGAGCCCCTTCCCATCTTCCATGC
>JABFSM010000162.1 GCA_013140635.1 Gemmatimonadales bacterium | reverse complement strand
CGAATCGGTCGTACGGTCGATCCGCGCGATCAACCCGGCGCTATCCCGCTTCTGCGCCGGCGAAAGCGCCGCGCGCGGAGGCGCCTTCCCCTGGAAGGGCCAGTACACGCGATGCAGACCCGCCCCGCTCGGACCGTTGAGGGTCCGAAGGGTGTCTCCGCTCGCGTCGACGATCGACACCCGGGCCGGCCGTCCCCCCGCCGCTCCGGGAGCCACGCGATACACGATTTCGGCGCCGTAAGGCGGCGGGTTGGAAACGAAGCGGAGATGTCCGGTCCCGCCTCCGCCCCCGATGCCGTCCTGAGGCGGCGCCGGGAACTGCCACGCGGTCGTCGGCTGGAAGAGGTGCGCCGAAGCGGTCAGCGCCGCCGGCGTCAGCTGCTGCAGCGGCGCGATATCCGCGATCCAGATCGACCGGCCATGCGTGCCGGCGATGATCTCGCGGTCGCGTGGATGAATCTTGAGGTCGTTGACCGGCACCGTGGGAAGGCCCGACATGAAGGCCCGCCACGACGCGCCCCGATCGGTCGACACGTAGGCGCCGATGTCGGTGCCCACGAAGAGGAGGTTCGGGTTGGTGGGATCCTCGCGAATGACGTGGACGTAGTTGACGCCGCCCCGGGGGAGGTTGTTCGCGATCGAACGGAAGCTCTTCCCGAAGTCGTTGGTGACGTACACATACGGCGCATAATCGCCGTTACGGTGGTTGTCGAAGGTGATGTAGAAAGTGGCCTCATCGGTATGGGACGGCTCGATGCGGCTCACGTACGTATTCCTCGGCACGCCGGCGAAACGGCCGGTGAGGTTCTCCCAGGCGCCGCCGTCGTTCCGGGTGATCCAAACGTTGCCGTCGTCGGTGCCCGCCATCAGGAACCCGGGGCGGATCGGCGACTCGTTGAGGGCCACGATCGTGCTGTACGTCTCCGCCTGCGTGATATCCGGCGTGATGCCACCGGTGGCCCGGGTACTCACCCGGATCCGCATCGTGTCCATCGTGGTGAGATCCGGCGAGATCGGATACATCTCATCGCCCCGCTTGACCGACTTCATCACCCGGTTGGAACCGGCGTAAAACACCTGCTGATTGTGCGGCGACAGGAAGTACGGCGTATTCCAATTCCAGCGGAGTTGTAGATCCAGCGAGTCCTTCGTGGCCTTGGCCCGAAAGTCGGCGATCCGCGCCTTCATCTCGCGGGTTTCCGGCTGCGTCGTGTCCCCTCGTACCACGATGATCGAGTCTTGCCACTTGAGGTACTGGGGGCGCCACTGCGGCTTGGCCAGACCGCTGCCCTCGCCGGTGGCAATGTTGCGCCGCTGGATATTGCCGCCCTGCGACGTAGCGTAGACGATGTTCGGGTCGGTCCGATCCTGCTGGGTGCCGAAGCCGTCCCCGCCGCCCACGTTATACCAGTGGGCGTTGGTGATGGGGCTGCCGCGCCGTCGGCTCGGCCCACACCAGGAGCCGTTGTCCTGGAGCCCGCCACAGACGCGATAGGGCACGCCCATGTCATAACTGATGTTGTAGAACTGCCCGATCGGGAAGGTGTTGGGGAAGATCCAGTTGCCGCCCCGGTCGAAGGTGACGCCGATGCCACCGTCATTTCCGACGACCTGGTAGTTCGGATCGTTCGGGTCGATCCAGTGGGCATGGGTGTCAACGTGCAGACCCTGGGAGAAGGACCGCACCGTCTTGCCCCCGTCCGGCGAAAAGAGATGCGGCGTCGACGTGAAGTAGACCCGCTCCGGGTCCCGGGTATCCACGCGGACCTGGGAGTAGTAGAACGGTCGCACGTTCTGCGGCGCCACGCGAGCCCAGGTGGCGCCAGCGTCGTTCGAGCGATAGAGCCCGCTGGGCCGCGTCTGTTGCGCCACGCCCTTGGTCGGTTTGGGATTGGGGGTCGTGTCGGCCTCGACCATCGCGTACATGATCTGCGGGTTGGTCTTGGCGATCGCCACTTCCATCCGGCCCTTCATCGTCGTCGGCAATCCGCCGCCCTTGACCTCGGTCCAGGTGGCGCCCCCGTCGGTGGTCTTCCACATCGCGCTGCCCGGCCCGCCGCTCTGCAGGTAGTACGGGCCTCGCTGCCGCTCCCAGCTCGTGGCGTACAGAATGTTCGGATCGGTCGGGTGCATGTCGACATCGACGAAGCCGGCCTTGTCGCTGATGAACTTCGACATCGTCCAGGTGGCGCCGCCGTCGGTGGTCTTGTAGAGGCCCCGCTCCGGATTCGAATTCCAGGGAGCGCCCAGCGCGGCGACGTACACGATGTTCGGGTTGGTCGGGTGCACCACGACCCGCCCGATCGCCTGGGTCTTTTCGAGACCCATCAGTCTCCAGGTGCGGCCGCCGTCGGTGGACTTGAAGATGCCGCCGCCCGGCGAAATCGAATTACGGGAGTTAGGCTCCCCCGATCCCGCCCAGACGATATTCGTGTCCGACGGGGCGATCGCGATATCGCCCATCGAGATCACCGGCTGGTTGTCCCCGAAGACCAGCTGGAACGTCGTTCCGGCATTCGTGGTCTTCCAGATGCCGCCCGCCGCCGTCGCCACGTAGAAGGTCCGTGACGGGCCGGGGATCCCCTCCACGTCCACGATCCGGCCGCTCATGTTCGCCGGCCCGATGTTGCGCCAGCGCAGCCCGGCGATGAGCGATGAGTCCACTTGGGCCGTCGGCACTTGAGCGTCGATGGCCGGAGGGACGGCGGCGAGAGCCAGAAGGCTCAAGCCCAGTCGGGGGAATCGTGTCATTGCGTTCTCCAGTGAAATTAGAAGAGCCGGATCTGCACTCGGGCCAGCCGCCCCGCTTCCGGGAGACGGCACTGATCGTACATCGCCTTGTTCCCAACGTTGTCCACCGTGATTCGCGCCTCGAGCCGCGAGAGCCATCCGTTGCCGGACGAGCGGATGCGCCACTGCTTGGAGAGGTCCGCGCTCACCACCGCGCCCGACGCCAGCTCGGCGTCGTCGCCGCTCGCGGGGTCGATGCAGAACTGCTTCCCGGTGTAGCGCACCTCGGCCCCCGCCTGGAGGTTCCAGGGGAGTTCGAGAGTGGCGTTCACACCGCCGAACAGATCCGGGAGATTCTCCGGCCGGCTGGTCGTGCCGGCGCCGGTATTGGTCAGATCGACCGACTGCATCGTGAGATCGCCCCGGATGCCGAGCCGCCCGATCACGGTGGCGGCCATCACCTCGAGGCCGGTGCTCTCGAGCCGGTTGCGGTTGACCCGCATGAAGCGGTTGTTGGGGAGAGTGATCCGCACCACCGCGTCGTTCATCCGGTGCCGGAAGCCGACCACCTGCACCTCGGTGCTCTCCCCCATTCGCGCGGTGAGCCCCGCTTCGACCGCCACCAGATTTTCCGGCTTGAGATCGGGGTTCGGGGTGAAGCGGTTGAGCGCGCCCGAGTAGAGCTCCCGCAGGGCGGGGAAGCGCCCCCGTCGGCTCACTCCGCCGTGCGCGACGAGCTTACCGTCGGCCAGGACCGCCGTCATTCCCACCCGCGCTCCCCACTCCGACAACCTGCCCTGCCGAGGCTCCCGCCCCCCCGACTCCGGCGTCTCCGCCTGGTCGTAGGCGCCGCCGACCGTCAGCCGCAGCGCGTTCAGCTTGGCGCCGTTCTCGATCAGCCGCCAGGTCGTTTCGCCGCCGATGCTCATGAGCTGCTGGCGGTAGCGGGCCTCTCCCGCCGGGAGGAACTCGTCGTGCCGGGTCTCCGACCGGGTGAAGGCGGTGCGCAGCTCGCCGCGGCCGCCCAAGGTCTGGTTCGCGCGGAGCCGGATCGTGCTCGTCCGGTCCTTGCCGTTTTCGAAAGCGTCGAGCTCGGTGTACTCGCGCGTGGTGTACGCGTCGATGTCGGTGCGGCCGAGGTCGAGCCCGAAGCTCGCCTCGACGCCGGCGGTCCCGCCGAACGGCGAGCGGCGCCCGCCGGTGCCGCCCGAGAGGACCGCGATCGTGCGCGAAACGTGCGGATACCGCCAGAACCGGGCGTCGTCGTAGCCCAGCTCCGCGGCGATCCCGCGCTCGGCGTTGAAGGTCGAACCGGAAAGGGCAAACCACCCGCCGCCGTTCCCCTCGTACCGGACCGCCGCGAAGCCGTCGGTGTTCTTGGCGTCGGTGTTGACGCGGAGGTCGTCGTGGGTCGCCACCGGCTCGGTGATTCCCTTGGCCAGCGGCACGCCTGGGGAATCCCGGAAGCCGGCGCCGCCGCGGACGAGCCACCGGCCGCCGCGGTTCTGAATCGGCACCGCGACCGTGGCGCTGCTCCCGAAGCCGCCGACATGGTCGATCCCGGTGTTGAATTCCATCGCCGGGGTGCGGGGCCGGTACGACGACTGACCCACGCCGAGCTCGATGATCCCGCCCAGGACGTTCGGGCCATAGAGCATCGAGGAGAGACCGCGGGTATAGGTGAGGTCGCGGATTCCGGTGGCCGGGAGGACCGAGGCGTCGGTCCTGGCATCCCATGCAAGGGTCACCGGCACCCCGTCGATCAGCACCGCGACCTGCCGCGACTCGGAGCCCCGCGCGGAGATCTCCGCTTCACCCCGGGAGTTCCGCCGAACGTGAAAGAGCGGCAGTTGCCGGAGCACCTGTTCGAGGGTTGGGG
>JABFSM010000087.1 GCA_013140635.1 Gemmatimonadales bacterium | reverse complement strand
CTCGATTTGCGGCTGCCGTAGCGAGTAGTTTCCGGCATCGTCCAACTCGAGGGATCCTCCGTGTCTCGGCAGATATCCACGGGCGCGGCCGCCGCGCTCTTGCTCCTCTTGTCCCCTCCGGCCGCGGGGGCGCGCCAGCGCCCCGCGCCGCGGGCCCCCACGCCCGCCGTCGCCAACATCCGCTACGAGCTGCGCTTCGATTCCGCCACCGCCCGAAGCCGCCACGTGAAAGTGGCGATGCGGTTCGACGCGGCCGGCGCCGCGCCGGTGCTGCTCTCGGTGCCGGCGTGGACACCCGGGGCCTACGAGCTCAGCAACTACGCCCGGAACATCTCCGCGTTTACCGCCACGTCGGCGGGCAAACCGCTCGTCTGGGACAAGGTCGACTACGACACTTGGCGGGTGCGGCCTACCGCCGCCGGCCCCGTCGAGGTCGGGTTCGAGTTCCTCGCGGACACCCTCGACAACGCGATGGCCTGGAGCAAGCCCGACTTCCTGATGGTGAACGGGACCAATGTCTTTCCATACCCGGAGGGGATCGGGCTCGATTATCCCTCCCGGGTGAGCGTCACCACCTCGCCGGGGTGGCTGGTCGTGACCGGGCTCGATTCGGACGGCGGTGCGGGACGGTACCGCGCATCCAACTATCACGATCTGGTCGACATGCCGTTCTTCGTCGGGCGGATCGACCTCGACAGCGCCCAGGTCGACGGCGCCTGGCACCGGCTCGCCTCCTACCCTGCCGGACAGCTCCGCGGCGCCTCTCGGCAAACGTTATGGAAGCAGATCGGCCAGATCGTGCCGCCGCAATCGAAAGTCTTCGGCGAAACGCCCTGGACGCACTACAGCACCATGCTGATCTTCGACCCGGGGTTCGGCGGCGGCGCCGCGCTGGAGCACCAGAACTCCCATATCGGGATCTACAACCCCGGCTTCATGGGCACGGCGCTCCTCGCCTCGATCACCGCCCATGAGATCTTCCACGCCTGGAACGTCAAGCGCCTCCGCCCCGCGGAGATGGTCCCCTACCGCTACGATCGGCCGGCACCGACGACCCTCCTCTGGGTCAGCGAAGGGATCACCGACTACTACGCCGATCTCTCCCTGGTCCGGGGCGGGGTGATCGATTCGCTCATCTTCCTGAATGTCACCGACGGGAAGCGGGAGGCGGTCGACCAGAAGGCCCCGGTGGCGTTGGAGGATGCCTCGCTCAGCACCTGGATCCACCCGACCGACGGCACCTCGGACATCTACTACGACAAGGGCTCGCTCGCCGGGTTGCTCCTGGATATTCAGATCCGCGACGCCAGCGACAACCGCAAGTCGCTCGACGACGTGATGCGCGGCCTCTATCAGGCCTCGTATAAGCGGGGCCGAGGCTTCACCACCGCGGAATGGTGGTCTGCGGTGACCGCCGCCGCGGGGGGCAAGAGTTTTGCCGATTTCTCCGCCCGCTACATCGACGGCCGGGAGCCCTTTCCCTGGACCGAGGTCGGCAAGCTCGCCGGCATTCGGTATCTGGCCGACTCGAGCCGAGTCATCCGGGCCGGGGTGAATACGGTGAGCGACAGTGCCCGGGTCTTCGTCACCGCCGTCACCAGCCGGAGCGCGGCCGACGCCGCCGGCATCGAGCCGGGCGATCAACTGATCAAGGTAGGAGAGATCGAGGTCACCGGCGACGACTGGAGCGACCGGTTCAGAGCCCGTTATGACGGCGCGGTGGGGCGCACGATTCCGGTCGTGATCCGCCGCGGCGAGGCCGATCGAACGGTGCAGCTCGATATCCGGCGGGAATTGGTGGTGACGGCGACCCTGGAATGGGATCGCGCCGCCAATCCCAAGGCGGCGCGTATCCGGCACGGCATTTTGACGGGGACCGTGAGTCCGTAGTCATTGTGAGGCCGCGGCGGTCATTGCGAGGCTGCGGCCGTCATTGCGAGCGTAGCGAAGCAATCTCCGAGATTGCTTCGGCCCCTGCGGGGCCTCGCAATGACTGCTCCTCGCAATGACTGCCCTCTGCCCCCTACTCCTGCGACTTCACCATCTGCCCCGAGGCAAGCGCGAGCAGCTGCCGCTGCGTCGTGCCGCGGCGGAGGTAATCGAGCGCCGCCTTCATCTGTGGATCGTCGCCGATGCTCCGGCGGAAGGCGGTTGAATCGCCGAAGGCCAGGCTGGTGAAGCGCTGGTCGATCAACCGGTCGATCAGTTCCGGCACCGCGTCGAATTGGGCGCGCTGCACCGGAATCTTGGCCTTCACGAGCCGGCCATAGAGCTCCTCGCGCATTGCCGCCGTTACCTGGAAGTCCGGCTTGAGCGAGCTCTTCCGGTCGAGCCCGAAGTTGTACACCGTCACATAGAGCTGCTGCGAGAAGGGTCCCATCGTGCGCAGGAACTCCCGCTCGGCGGTCGTGGTCGAATCGAGCTGCACCACCACGTCGGGCGTGATCCCGCCTCCGCCCAGAATCTTCCGTCCCGCATCCGACTTGAAGACCGGCCGCTTTCGCGCCGAGTCGCCCGGCGCCGAATCGGCCGCGAACTCGACGAACCGTTCGTCGCCCAGCCGGTCGTGCTCCGACTGAATCGAGCGGCCGCTTGGCGTGTACCACTTTCCGGTGGTGAGCTTGACGTACCAGCCCCCGTCGAGCGGGAAGAGGGTCTGGACCAGTCCTTTTCCGAACGACGTCGTGCCGACCACCAGGCCGCGGTCGTGGTCCTGGAGTGAGCCGGCCACGATTTCCGATGCCGACGCGCTGTTGCCGTCGACCATCACCACCACCGGCATCGAGTCGATGACCGGCACGCGGCTCGCCGCGGAGATTTCCGGCTCGCGGCCTCGGTGGCGCACCACGACGATCTGCTGCCCCGGCTTGAGGAAGAGCTCGCTGATTTCGAGCGCCTGGTCGAGCGAGCCGCCGCCATTTCCGCGCAAATCGAGAATGAACGACTTGGCTCCCTTTTGCCGCAGCGTTTGCAGGCTCTTCGCCACATCTTCGGCGGCTTGGTCGTTGAAGCTCTGCAGCGGGATGTAGCCCACGCCGCCGTCGAGGACGATGGCGTAGGGCACCGCCGGAATCCGGATGATGCCGCGCGTGAACGTTCCCTTGATCGGCTGCGGGATGCCCAGGCGCCCGAATACCACGTTCACCTGGGTGCCCGGCTTGCCGAGGAGCTTGGCCGAGACCTCTTCGATCTTGAGCCCGGTGACCGGCACCGAATCGACCGAAATGATCTGGTCGCCGGCAATGACCCCGCCGGCGGCCGCAGGCGTATTGGGGAAGACTCGGCCGACGAAGATTGCCTCGTCGTGCGGCTCGATCTGCATGCCGAGCCCGCCGTAGTTGTTCCGGAGGGTGTTACGCTGGAACGCGGCGATCTCCTCAGGAGAGTAGAGGTCGGCGTAGGGATCCTTCAGGTTCTTGACGAGGCCCCGGGCCGCCTTTTCGTAGATCGCCGCACGGTCGAGCGAATCCACGGCGTTGTTCTCGATTCGCTGCAGCACCTGGGCAAAGAGCCGGGCACCCTCGTTGCCCGGCCCCGATTGACGCAGGAAGGCGCCGGCGGCGAACGGAAGGGCCACCAGGGCTGCCCCGATCAGGAATTTGCGCATCTTCATGCCACGTACTCCCTTACCCACGGGACGACCGCGCGACGGTCGCCGGAATGGCGCCGTCGCGCTGGTCTTATCGATACCGCTATCCATGAAATACGTTAACCACTACGGGAG
The DNA here is from genome assembly GCA_013140635.1 of Gemmatimonadales bacterium. Lineage (GTDB taxonomy): Bacteria > Gemmatimonadota > Gemmatimonadetes > Gemmatimonadales > GWC2-71-9 > JABFSM01. The sequence continues at coordinate 918 of JABFSM010000087.1, read as the reverse complement.
GGATTCGCCAACCGGGGCAACTGTCTCAATTCTGACAGTTCGCTTGCAGTCCCCTAGCCTTTGGTGAGGATCTCCTCGAACACCTTGAGAGCCCTCGGATCGTCCGATTGGCCGAGCCAGAAGAGCGCCTTCCGGCGCACCGAGGGGTCGGGGTTGGTCTTGGCCAGCCGGATGAGCACAGGCACCCCTTCGTCGGCGGGCCGCTGGGAGATGGCAAAGACCGCCTGGTCCCGCACGTCGCGGTTTTCCCGGTCGTTCTCGGCGAGATCGGCCAGCCCCTTCGTGGCGGCATCGCCGGCGGCCTGGCTGATCCAGAAGACGGCGTCCTTCCTGACAGAAATCGCGACATCGTCGTTCTTGGCCAAGGTCAGGAGCTGGGGCCAGATCACCACGCTGTCGGCAATCGTCGAGGCAAAGATCGCTTTGCCGGCGCGGCGCTCCAGGGCGGCCAGGCCGATCAACGCCCGGGCCGCCTCCGCCGCCGCGACCTCGCCCAGGTCGGTGACCTCGGTCTCGCTCCGGTCCCAGGTGCGCCCGACGTAGACGTTGACCCGGGTGACCATGCCGCCGGATTTGTGGATGGCCACTCGCGCGGGGCCCGGCTCGCAGACGCGGTCCGCCTTATAACGGTCGCTTCGGTTCCAGCGTCCCTCGAAGGAGATGTAATTCTCCTCGCCGCGGGCGTGGTCGCGGATGAAGGTCGCGCCGTCGCCGCAGATTCCGTCCCGAACCGCGTAGCTCAGCCGAACCACCCCTTCGTCGACCCGGCGGATCCGGTCGAGGAGCGCATTCTGCGCCGCGTCGGGGGCGCACTCCAGCAGCATTGCCGCCGCTACCAGGGAGAGGGCGCGCATCTTACGCCTCGGGCGGCTTTTCGAGCAGCGAGGCGAGGAATTCCGCCGCACGCGGGTCGTCGGA
>JABFSM010000031.1 GCA_013140635.1 Gemmatimonadales bacterium | reverse complement strand
CATCGTGACGACGCCGCAGGAAATGGCGGTGGGCGATGCCCTCAAAGGCGCCAAAATGTTCGGGCGGATGAATGTGCCGGTCCTCGGCATCGTGGAGAACATGGCCGCCTTTACCGACCCGAGCAGTGGGGCACGGGTGGCGTTCTTCGGCGAAGGTGGGGGGCAGCGCCTGGCCGATGAGGTCGGGGTGCCGCTGCTGGGCTCGGTGCCGCTCCAGCCTGGACTTGCCGCGCAAGCCGATGCCGGTACCCCGATTGTGGTGGCGGAGCCGTTGAGCGATGCGGCGGTCGCGCTGGTGAATGTTGCCAAACAAATGGACCGACAGGCGGCAGCGCGCGGGATGACGTTGCCGGTGCTGAATCAGTAGGCTACTTCCATTCCACCTTCACCCCCCCTAGCGCCGAAGTCACCGTCACCTCGATATGCCTTGCGGCGGCGGCGTAGTTTGCCGAGGTGTAGACGCCGTTCTCCTTCGAAAACCCCGACGACTCGAACCCCGCCAGGAAGCCGCCGACGCGCACCTTGAGGCCGAGATCCCTGGGAGTCTGAAGGGTCACACCGCCCAGGGCCATGTTGAGCGAAAGCCTGGCGTCGGCGGGCCAGGCGCCGCCCAGATCGATCGTCACCGCACCGACCCCGCCGTCGAAGCGCCAACTCCGGCACCCGCTGTTTCCCGCATTCATCACCGTGATCTCACCGGCTCCCGAAGTCACCGAGGCGGTGCGGCAACTCTCCCGATTCTTCGAGCCGAACGTCACGCTGGTGCGGCTTGCCCCGGTCTTGAGGTCGAACTCGGAAATCCGAAGGCCGCCGAGCTCGAGGGTGCTTTCCGTTGCGCCCAGGCGAATGTCCAAGGAGAGGGCCACCGAGGTGGGAAGCTCCACGACCGCGGTCTGTGGAAGCGCTCGGCGCGAGTCGACCCGAATGCCGCCGCTTCCGGTGCCCTCGACGCCGAGGCGCACTTCCGCGCCGGCGGCATTGTAGCTCCCGATCGGGCGGAAGCGATCGGCGTCGTACCGGAGGATGAGGCTATAGAGGTGGTCACCGGCGCCGGCGCGCAATGCCAGGCGGCCCGCGCCGAATTCTACGATGGCCCGGAGCTGCTCCTCGCCCCGGAGCGGGCGGCTGTATTCGTAATCGCGAATGGTCTGCGCGGCGAGGGGAGAAGCCAACAGCGTCAGTGCGACCCCGGTCATTGCGAGGGACCGCAGGTCCCGAAGCAATCTCGAGATCGCGTCGCTTCGCTCGCGATGACGGGTCATTGGCGCGAGGGACCCGATCCTTCGGGACGCTTCATTGCCGTGACGCCGAATTGCGGTGTGGCCCAGAGGTATTCGTCGGTCAACGCCTCGGGGGGCATATACCGGCCCGCAAAAGTCGGCTTGATCCCGGCTGCGGATAGGAGGCAGGCGCCGAACCCGATGGTGGCGAGGAGCCAAGTGGCCAGGAAAGCGGCGCCAAACATCAACGAGCCCGCCACCGGCACCCAACCGAACGCAATCCAAGCCAGCCAGACCGCGCCGATGCCGAGGAGCCCGAGCCCGAGGTAGCGATAGCTGTTGGCCGACCCGACCATGACGCCGGCCGCCATCCGCCGGCGGAGGTGGGTTTCGCCCATGGCGTGAGCCACCCCGAGGAACCCTCCCACGAGGGCCGCGACAAAGAGGAGCGGAACCACGAGCACCACGAATGGCACGAGGAGAATGCCGACCACGCTCAGGACCAGGCCGGCCAGCAGCATGCCGAAGGTCGGGATGACCAGCACCTGGGCGAGCAGGCCGGTAAGAAAGGAGCGGAAGACGCTGTGCCCGACCGTGTCGGAAATCGTCTCGAGATTGGGCCGCGCGAAGAGAACGAACCCAATGCCGATGAGCCCAAGGGTCAGGAGCACGCCGAGCAGTCCCGCCGCGTTGGTGAGCGCTAGCCGGAGCGCGCCGGCGGGCGCCGTTTCCGCCGCGGGCGGCGCCCCGAGCGCGCGCTGCTCTCCTTGCACGATGCCGCCGAGCTCGCGAATTCTCCCGCCGATCGAGAGCGCCGAACCACTGACGACGGCGCCCTCGTGCATGATGATGTCGCCGTCGAGGGTCACGACATTGCCCGTCACCTTGCCGAAGAGGTCGGCGGAACCGGAGAGCACAAGCAGATTGCCGGCCAACGTCTCGTTCGAACCGACGCTGAAGTCGCCGAGGCGAGCCTGACCGTTGGGGACGGTTACGCGAAGGTCGGCCACGGCGACGGTGAGGAGCCGGCGGAGCTGCTGCTCGAGGCGCAGTGGATCGTCGAGGCGATCGAGGTCGGCCACTACCGGGTCGGCGCCGCTCGACGGCGGAATGGCCTTCGGCGAGGGCTGCTGGCGTGAGAGCTCGCTCGCGTCGGCGCGGGCGGCGGGAACCCCGAAGAGAAGAGCTAGCAGCGCGAGCGCGCGGCTACCAGTTGGCATGGGGAACCGGCCGGCTTGGCGGGGTCAGGAGCCTGCGCAGGGCCACGAGGGCGGCGGCGTACAAGATCAGCGAGCCACCCAACAACAACACGAGCCGTCCGGGGGAGGAGGCGAACTCGCGAAGAGGGGTATACCACGGCTGCGCCGTCAGGTTCGTCGCCACCACTCGCACACCCAGCCACACGGTCCGGCCGGTTTCCGCCGAAAAAGATTGAATCCAACCCAAGAGCTGATCCCGATTGAGTAGGGACCAAGCTGCGCTTGCGCCAAGGCTCACCACCACCGAAGCCGCGAGGGCCAGCCGCGGCCATGCCGTCCGGGCCGCCATCGGCTCCGGCGTCCGAACCTGCGCCAGGACGCCGTCCGCGAAGGTGGGCTTCGGGGCATAGGTCGGGAGCGAGGCCAGCGCGGTGAGAACGGCGCGGTCGAGCTGCGTCATCGCTCGACACTCCTCGCACTCGGCGAGGTGTTCGCGCGCGGTGATGTTCAACGACGCAGAATGAAACGCGTCGAGATCATCTGCGGTGAGGTGGTTGATCGGCCATCGCTTCATAAGCAGCCCCCAATACGGCGACGTTTCTCGTCAGGTTTCATGGTTTGAGATGGGCGAGTGTGATGCGAAGTTCGTTGCGCGCGCGGTGGATGTAGGTCTTCACCGTGCCGAGTGGAAGATTCAGGATGTCGGCGATCTCCTCGTACGCGCGGCCCTCGACGTGACGCAGGAGAATGCAGCTTCGATATTCGGGCCGGAGCTTCGCGATCGCCCGCTCGATCTCGCCGCCCAGTTCTTTGTTTTCCACCGCCTCGAGGGCGGTCTCGCCCCGTTCCCCGAGCTGGAGCGCGGTGGCTTCGATCATCTGGGGCGTTTCAGCGTGGGGTGAACCCTCGATCGAGAGGGTGTCGAGCTCCCGGCGCCTCAGGTGATCGATGGCGGCGTTATTGGCGATCTTGAAGACCCACGACGAGAACTTGAATTCCGGGCGATAACTGTCGAGTGCATTGAGGACCTTGATGAAGGTCTCCTGGGCCAGATCCTCGGCCAGCTCGCGGTTCCTGACCATGCGAAAGACAAGGGAGAAAACCGGACGTTCGTAGCGGCGGACCAACTCACGATACGCCGTCTCGCTTCCCTTCCTGGCTTGCGTGACGACTTGCTGGTCGGTGGCGGACTTGAGGTCCGGGGGGAGGGGGGCCTCAGCCACAGGCGAGCGGGAGCGCGCTTGCGGCGCGGGTTCCCAGCGGGGTACATTCGGCGGCTATGTTCGCCACAGACAGAGAGTTACCGATCTCCGGCGGAGCCGAAAAACGGGCCTACGTCCGGGGGATATTCACGGCGATTGCGCCGCGGTACGACCTGCTCAATCATCTCTTAAGCCTCAACATCGATCGCCGGTGGCGCCGGCTCGCGGTGGATCGGCTCGGATGGGAGCAGGCGCCCACCGGGACCTACCTGGACCTCTGTGCCGGCACCCAAGATCTTGCTGCCGAGCTCGGCAATCGGGCGCGCTTTTCGGGCCGAGTCGTGGCCGCCGACTTCGTCCAGGCCATGCTGGTCCGCGGCGCCGGAAAATCTCCCCAGGCCATTCCGTGCAATGCCGACGCGCTCACCTTGCCGTTTGCCGATCGGACCTTCGACGGCGCCACGGTCGGCTTTGGCGTCCGGAACTTGATGGCGCTCGACGCGGGCCTCCGAGAAGCGGCTCGCGTCCTCAAGCCAGGGGCGCGATTCGTCATCCTCGAATTCACGACACCCTCATGGCAGCCGCTACGTGGCCTCTACTTCGGCTACTTCAAACACCTGCTGCCGCTCGTCGGACGATTCGTCTCGAAACATAGGGACGCCTACACATGGTTGCCAGAGTCGGTGCTGGCCTTCCCCGGTCCGGCCGACCTCGCTCGACGCATGGCGGAGGCGGGGTTCGGGGAGGTGAGGTATGAGCTGCTGTTTGGCGGGGTGTGCGCGATACATGTTGGCGTGAGGGAAGAGGGAGGAGGGAAGAGGGAGGAGGGTGCCAATCCATCCGCTTCCCGCTTCCCGCTTCCCGCTTCCCTCGACAAGGACCTGTAATGGCGCTGAACAGTTTGCCCGAGTTTATCGCCGCCATCGAGAAGATCGGCGAGCTTGTCCGCGTCAGGGAACCGATGCGCACGCGGCTCGAGATCGCCGAGGTGGCGGATCGGTGCATGAAGAGCCCGGGGGGGGGACCCGCACTGCTGTTCGAGAAGCCCGTAATGGAAGATGGGAGCGTGAGCCCGATTCCCGTCGCCATCAACCTCTACGGTTCGATGCGGCGGATGTGTTTGGCCCTAGGCGTCGACCGGCTCGACGAAGTGGGAGAGCGTATTTCGGACATGCTCAACCTCAAGGTGCCTGACGGGCTCCTGGGGAAGCTGGCCATGCTTCCGAAGCTCGCCGAGATGGCCAAGTTTCCTCCGAAAACGAGAGGGGGGCGGCCGGCCTGCCAGGAAGTCGTCCTTCAGGGCGCCGATATCGACCTCTCGAAGATCCCCTTCCTGGTGACCTGGCCCGAGGACGGGGGGCGCTACATCACCCTCCCGATGGTGATCACCGAGGATCCGTCGCGGGGGATTCGCAACGTGGGGATGTACCGGATCCAGGTAATAGGAAAAAACGAGCTCGCTATGCACTGGCAGCGGCACAAGGTCGGTGCCGCCCATTGGCGGGAGATGGCGGCCAGGGGCGAGAAGATGCCGGTGGTGATTGCGATCGGCGGCGACCCGGCGAGTGTCTATTCCGGCTCCGCGCCCCTTCCTCCGACGATCGATGAGTTCCTCTTTGCGGGGTTCCTTCGGCGGAATCCGGTGGAACTCGCCAAGGCGGTCACCTGCGACCTCGACGTGCCCGCCGAGGCGGAGATCGTCCTCGAGGGGTACATCGACCCGGCGGAGGAGCTGGTGCTCGAAGGGCCGTTCGGAGATCACACCGGCTTCTACTCGCTGGCGGACTATTACCCCAAGGTGCACGTCACCGCGGTGACCATGAAGAAGCAGCCGGTCTATCCCGCCACCCTGGTCGGGCGGCCTCCGATGGAGGATTACTACCTGGGCCACGCGACGGAGCGGATCTTTCTCCCGCTGCTCAAACTCACGGTGCCGGAGATCGTCGACTACCACATGCCGGCGCCGGGGATCTTCCACAATCTCGTCTTCGTCTCGATCGACAAGCAGTACCCCGGCCAGGCGTACAAGGTGATGAACGCTCTCTGGGGCGCCGGCCTCATGTCGCTGGCCAAGGTGCTGGTGATCGTCGACAAGGAGGTGAAAGTGCAGGACGCCGACGAAGCGTGGTGGGTGGCGCTCAACAACATCGATCCCGAGCGGGACGTTCGCTTCACGATGGGCCCGATGGACGTGCTCGACCACGCCAGCCGCGCCTTCACCTACGGCAGCAAGATGGGGATCGACGCCACGCGGAAGTGGCCCGAGGAAGGGTTCACCCGCGAGTGGCCCACCGTGATCGAAATGGACGGCGCCACCAAGCGGCGCGTCGACGAGGTCTGGAGCCGACTCGGCATAACGCTCACGCCGAAGTGACCGCGCCGCCGCGAGAAGGCCAGACCCTGGCCGGCGAGTCCCTCCTCGTCCGGCTCATCAACCTCGTCAAGCTCCCGCACACCCTCTTCGCGCTTCCCTTCGCGCTCCTCGGCGTGCTGGCCGCCTCGTTCACGGCGCACCTCACCTGGGGGCACGTCGTCAAAGTCGTGCTGGCGTTCTCGGCGGCGCGCTGGGTGGCGATGGGTTTCAACCGGATCGCCGATCGTAAGTTCGACGCCAAGAACCCCCGAACGATGAACCGAGAGCTCCCCCGCGGGGCGCTCTCGGTGGCGCAGGCCTGGGTCTCGGTTGTCCTTGCGGGAGCGCTCTTCTTCGCGCTGTGCGCCAGCCTCAACCCGATCTGTCTCCTGCTTTCGCCGGTCGCGCTGGCGTGGGTCATGGCCTACAGCCTCTCCAAGCGTTTTACCTGGTGGCCGCATCTCTGGCTTGGTGCCTCCCTGGCGATCGCGCCGGTAGGCGGGTATCTGGCGGTGACGGGCCGCTGGTCGGAGCCCTGGTGGCTCCTGCCGGTGATCGCGCTCGCCGTGGCGACCTGGGTGGCGGGGTTCGACATCTTCTACGCCCTCCCCGACGAGCGGTTCGACCGGGCCCACGGGCTCAAGAGCGCCGTCGTACGGTTAGGCGTCAAGGGGAGCCTTCGGCTGGCGATGGCCCTCCACGCGATTACCATCCCGGCGCTCGCCCTTTTCGGCTGCGCGGCGGGGTTCGGGGCCTGGTACTACACCGGCCTCGTCGTGGCGATGGGGATCCTCGCCTACGAGCACCGCATCGTGAAGCCGGACGATCTCTCCCGGCTCGACGCCGCCTTCTTCACCATGAACGGGGTGATGAGCGTGACGGTCTTTGCGTTCGCCTTCCTCGATCGGATGCTCAAGCGGTGAGCTTGCCGGGCGGACCGCCCCCCTGACGGGTACATTCTGGGGCATGCCACCTCGCCCCAAGCCGCCCCGCGTCCTCCGCGCCCCCAAGCCGCGCGTGTCTCCCAAGCCGCCGCCTAAACACCCAGTCCGTTCGCCCACGCCCAACCGCCGGGGCCGATGAGCCGCAATCCGATCGTTTTGGCGATGACCGGCGCGTCAGGAGCTCCCTATGCCATGCGTCTCCTCGACCTGCTGGCCCGCGAGCGGGTACCGGTCTGGCTGATCGTTTCGAGCCACGGTTGGCGGCTTCTCAAGGAGGAATCCGGGATCGGATCGGTTGCCGCCCTCAAGCGAGCGACCGGGGGAGATTGGCGCGCCGTCACCGTCTTCGACGACGACGATCGGGGCGCCAAGCCCGCCTCGGGATCTCAGAAGACCGCGGGGATGGTGATCTGTCCCTGTTCGATGGGAACGGTATCGGCGGTGGCGCACGGTTCCAGCCGTTCGTTGGTGGAGCGGGCCGCCGATGTCACGCTCAAGGAGCGTCGCAGGCTCATCCTCGTCCCGCGCGAAACGCCGCTTTCGCTGGTGCATCTCCGCAACCTGACCCTTGCCGCCGAAGCGGGCGCGGTGGTGCTTCCGGCGGCACCGGGGTTCTATCATCGGCCAACCCGGATCGAGGAACTGGTCGACTTTATCGTGCAGCGGATTCTCGACCAGCTTGGTCTCGATATCGACATCGCCAAGAGGTGGAACGGCTGAACCACGCCGGTCGTAGGGATATACTTCGTGCTGTCGATCGTCACCCGAACCCGGCGCCGAGCTCCGTATGTACACCACCTGTCTCTTCTGTAACTCGGAGCTCGGCACGAATTCGGTGCTCCCCACCTTTCCGGTGGGTGCCCGCCTCGCCTTTGACAGCAGCCGAGGCCGGCTCTGGGTGATCTGTTCCTCCTGCGAGCGATGGAACCTGTCGCCGCTCGAGGAGCGCTGGGAGGCCATCGAAGACTGCGAGCGACGCTTCCGTTCGACCAAGGTGCGGTACTCGACCGACAACATCGGGCTTGCCTATCTGCCGGAGGGGCTGGCCCTCGTGCGCATCGGGCCCGCGCTCAAGCCCGAGATCGCCGCATGGCGTTACGGCCGGCTCCTCGGCCGCTGGCTCCCCGCCGCTCGCCGCGATCCGATCCTCCGCCTGGCCCGCCGCTGGGCCCGCCAAGGCGAGGCCGCCGCGGATTTCACTTTTCGCCGCGTCCTCGGCGTGCACCTCGGCTACGACCTCAGCACCTGGCTCCGCGTGCACGGCCAATCGGACCGAGTCGTCGCGGTCACCCGCGGCGACGATGGAGAAGCGGCGGTGATCCGCGCGAAACACCTCGACGACTCGGAGCTCCTCCGTCCCGATCCGCGGGCGCCGTGGCAGCTGATCGTGCGGCACGACCGCGGCTTCGCGACGCTGACGGGCGACGACGGCCTGCATGTGGCCGGCAAGCTGCTCGCCGTGCTCAACGGCGGCGGCGCGAGCGAAGCCGACGTCCGGTACGCCGTGTCGAAGCTCGAAGACGCGACCAACCCCGACGGCTACTTCGCGCGGGTGGCGGCGATCGCGATGCGTTCGTCGTGGGGCCGAGTTCCCGATGCGCCGGCCGCGGCCGCCGTCGACGATCCCCCCTCCTCCGACGCGGAGCGCCTGGCGCTCCACCTTACGAAGCGGTCATTCTGGGGGCGCGGCGGGATCGGCAGCGAGCCGCGCACCCGGCTGCCGCGCCTTCCGCTCGCCGACCGCTTGGCGCTCGAAATGGCCGCCAACGAAGATGTGGAGCGGCGGGCGCTCGAGGGGGAGCTCGCGGCGCTGCACTCCGCCTGGCGGGGCGCCGAGTCGATCGCGGCGATCGCCGACAAGCTCCTCTTCCGCGCACCGGAGTGGGCTCCCGGCCCGCTGCGAGCCTAACGTCACCGCGGGATGCGCCTCGGCATCATTTCCGACACCCACGGCCTGCTCCGGCCGGAGGTCTTCGACCTCTTCGCCGGCGTCGACCGGATCCTCCACGCCGGCGACATCGGGCCGGCCGAGCTCCTGGCCGAGCTCGAGGCGATCGCCCCGGTGACCGCGGTGTTCGGGAATACCGACGACTTCGATGTGCGGGGAGCGGTGCCGGAGGTCGTGGAAACGCGGATCGAGGGATTCGATTTTCTCCTGGTGCATGGGCACCAGGTCGGTATGCCGACGCCGGAGACGCTGCATCAACGATGGCCGGCGGCCGAGGTGATCGTCTTCGGGCATACGCACCGGCCGCTACTCACGATCGTGGACCAGGTGGTGACGGTCATGAATCCCGGCGGCGCCGGTCCGCGCCGGTTCGATCTTCCGGCGTCGGTCGGCATCATGGAACTCGAGCCGGGTATTCCCCCGCGGGCTCGGCTCGTACCGCTGACCGGGGCGGATGAGGACTGACGCCGGGCCGCTACTCTTGGGCGGTACCCCCTGCGGAAGGCCGGCTGCACTGCAGCGCCCCTGACGGGCATTTTCGAACCGCCGCCTCGACCGCATCCGGTGTGTCGAGCTCCGGCCGGATCCACCGCTTCCGCCGCACGTCGAACACTTCGGGGAGGGTTCTGAGGCAGACCCCCGTATGGCGGCAGACCGTCGGGTCGAAGGTCACGGTGATTCCCGCCGCTTCGTAGACTTGCAGGCGTGTGCCCATCGTCACTGAATCCTGATGCCGATCCGGTGTGTAGCTCCCGGCCCCTTGTACGGTTCGAAGGCATAATCGACCCAGAGCCGATCGAGGCCGAAAGACCCTCCCACCGAAACCGGCGACTCCGCCCTGGTGACGCTCGAGCCGTCGGCGGTGCGCCGCACCCCCGCCCGCGCGACGAAGGTCCACCCGTCAACCGGCGCGTAGACGAGTTCCGCTCCCGCCGCCGGGACGATCCGGCCGTCCCGTTCCCGGGCCACCGAGGCCGCCAGGCCGAGGTCGAAGAAGGTGCCGAGCCGAGTGCGGGGCAGGGCGCCGCCTAGCGATACGCGGGTAGGCACTTTCGCCTGGTAACCGGCAAAGCCGATGTCGGAACCGACATGCTGCACCGCCAGGGCCAAAGTGACGTTGCCGAACTCCCGGCCGGCACCGAAGTCGAAGAGCAACCCGCCGTCTCGTCCGGTCGCAACCCGCTCCTCGGCATACTTGGCTCCCGCGCCGAACCGGACTCCCTTCCAGATGTATTGCACCGCGATGCCGGCCACGAGGCTGGCGGCGTTGAGGGCACCACGCCGGGTCAGGTCCCCCGGTTCGGGGGTGAGCCCCGTCAGATCGGCGCCGTAGTCGAGGTATTGCACCCCGGCGGCGATCGCCACCTTGCCAAACGGGCCGGCGGTGGAGAGAGCGCCTAGCGTGCTGGCGCTCCCGAACCGTTGCAGCGAAAGCGTGGTGCCGCGGTTGAGCCCGATCTGCGCCGGGTTGTAGAAGATCACCTCGGGGCCGCGGCCGGCGGTGAAGGCGTTGCCGAGGCCGAGGGCCCGGGCGCCGCCGGGGAGTTTGAGCACGAGCGGCACCGTTCCCTCATACTGGGCGGACAGGGGAACGGCTCCCAGAGCCAAGGATCCGATGGCAAGCAGCAAGGTCGATTTCATGGCTGGCCTCGCCGCGACTCGAAGAAGGCGGGTGAAATGTTGGAGAGACCGACGTCGGTCAGTACGACCGTGCCGGCCCGGGTGCCGTCGAAGACCCAGCGAATCGTGCGCAGCCGCGCCGGATCGAACGCCGGCGCCGCCGCGCGGAAATCCGCGAGCGGAATGACGTAGGTCTGCGGGATCAACTCGGCCATGCTCGCGAACTGGGTCTTGTCTCGCCCTTTCCGTTTGAGCACCGTGACCTCGATCGGCTTCCTGGCTACGCCGTAACGGGAGAGCGGCACCCGGGCCGTGTTGCCGTTGGCGTCCACCGCCTCGACCGAAAGCTCGATGGGGAGCGAATCGAGCGCGGTCGGAATCTTCTTGGGTGTCGGCGGAGGCTTAGGAGCCGGCGTCTTCTTCCCGGTATCCGGGGCGGCTTTTTTCGTCGTGTCCCGAGGGGCGGCGCGCGGCCCCGGCGTGGCCGCCGTGGGGGCGAGTGAAAAGACCACGGCGGTGCCCTGGTTCACTCCCCAAGCCTGCTGGAGCGAGTCGGTGAGGGAAACCGCATAGGACGCCGGCTTCCCGTTCTTCGTCGTGTCGGTTCCGGCGATCCGATTGTTCCAGCCTAACCATGTTCCGAAATGGCCGGAATTGGTATTCTGCCAACGGAGGGGGATGATCCCTTCCTTCCAAGTGGCGAGGCTCTCCGCGGCGATCGTGACGCCGGGGGCCGTTCCGGAGCCGACTTCGACATCTTCGCCGTAGCTCGCCAGGGCCCGGTATCCGCTCTCCCCGAAGCGGGTGGTGTACATGGTCTTCGGCAGCCACTCCCCGGCCACGCGATGGTCGCGGAACAGCGGTAAGTACTCCTGTTTGCCTCGGAGCGTCGCTTCGACGAAAGCGGAGAGATAGACCTCCGCCATCTTGAGCTGCTCGCTCATGGGAATCAAGCCGCGGAGATCGAGGCTGCGCGGGCTGTTCGGCCCGAAGTCGCCGCTGCCCCAGCTCGTATTCCACTGCCCGTGATTGGCGCGATACATCCACACGGCGGACTTGAACCAGGGCTTTCCGTCGGTGAACCGAATCCGGGAATACTGGCGGAGCCCCGAAAAGGAAGAGACGTCGCCGTCGTGGGATCCGTGGATGACGAGATAGTTGATGTTCTCCAGCGGCGTGGGACGGTTACCCGGCTCGTATTGGCCGTCGATAGGCGCGATGGCGACGATCCCTTTGATGCCGAATTTGAAGTCGAACGCGACGGTGGCATCGTCGGGGTAGTGCGAAAGGCGATTGAACGCCGCCGCCACCGCCACCGCCTCTCCCCCGCGCGAGTGGCCCATCAGCGCGATGTTGTCGAGGTCCACCTTCCGGTAGAACGGCGTGCCGGTCGAGTCGTTGAATCCCTTCCACGCCTTGAGATGCTGCAGCAGCATCCATCCCCGCCCGTCATTTTCGCCCCGGATGTTGCCGTTGAGGAAATTCTCGTCCACCGACGCCAGGATGAACCCGCGACTCGCCAGCAACTCGCCGAGGTAGTCGTAGCCCGGGTCGGAAAAGTCCTTCATGTCGTGGTTTCCGTGGACGATCAGAATCAGCGGGAAGGGGCCGTCACCCTCCGGATACCAGACGCGGCCGTTCACCGGAAGGGAGTCGAAGCCGAAGCCCCAGTATTTCTTCCGGATCTTTCCCTGCGCCGGGCTGGGCGCGGCGGCGAACTTGGTGCCGTTGACGGTCTTCGTCTTGAGGGTCACCGAATCGCGGTATTCGACGCGGTTCTTGTCCCTTCCGCTCCCGTAGTAGAGGGTGCGAACGCGAAACGTGCCGCGGCCCGCCGGGTTGGGAGCCGCAATGAGCTGCCGCGACAGCACGGTGGGCGAGTCGTCTCGGACCAACCGAAGCGGCTGGATGCAGCCGGTCAGGGCCGCGGCCAGCGCAATGAGGCATGGTCGACGGATCGTCATAGAAGGTGGGTAGCCCTTCGCTGTGGTAGGTACTGGATCGTGGGCGTTCGGGATCTGACGCTTCCAGCGGCGACACCGTTGCTTTTTGCCGCCGTCCCCCGCCTGTGGGCTCCTCCCGGAGCCCTGCGCATGATACTCGCTGGCCCCCGAGCCCGCCATATTTCCCCCGTGACCATTCTTTCGCTTTCCGATATCGCGGTGGAGTTCGGCGCAACCACCCTCCTCCGCAACGTCACCATGACCGTATCCGCCGGCGAAAGGTGGGGGATCGTGGGACGAAACGGTGCCGGCAAGACCACCCTCTTCGAGTTGATCGCCGGGACCCTCGAGCCGAGTGCGGGCGTGGTGGCTCGGCAGCCGGGGCTCCGCGTGGCGATGCTCGACCAATACCGGGACTTTGGCGATGCCAGGACCGTATGGGATGCCGCCGCGCTGGGCTACCGCGAGGTGATGGCTCTGGAGGCCGACCTGGCCCGGCAGGGGGATCGGCTGGCGGAGCTCGGCGAGATGGTGACACCGGAAGATCTGGAGCGGTACGGGCACGACCAGGAACGATTCGCTCACGCGGGCGGCTACGACTTCCACGCCAGGGTCGACAAGGTGTTGCAGGGGCTCGGCTTCGATGCCGAAGAATCGAAGGTTCGCGATGTGGCGGGCTTGAGCGGAGGGGAGCGTGGCCGCATCGGACTTGCCGCGCAGCTTGCGGCGCCGGCCGATCTGGTCCTCCTCGACGAACCGACCAATCACCTCGACTTGGAGACGATCGGCTGGCTCAAGGACTACCTCGGCGAGTTCGGGGAGACGGTGCTGGTCATCAGCCACGACCGCGCCTTTCTCGACGATACCGTGGACCACGTGCTGCATATCTCCGCCGGTACCGCCGCCGCCTATCGAGGCGGCTACTCGGCGTTCGTCACGCAGCGGGAGGAGCGCCGGCTGGCCCTTGAGCGGCAAGTGGCGCAGCAGCGAAAGCAGATCGCCAAGGAGGAGGACTATATCCGCCGGAACATTGCCGGGCGGATGAGCGCGCAGGCCAAGGGGCGGCGCGCCAAGCTGGCCCGCTTGCCGAGGCTTTCGCCGCCACCGGGGGAATCGGAGGCGATGACGCTCCGGCTCGAAGCGAGCGAGCGCGGCGGAGACCAAGTGCTGGTCACGGAACATCTGGACGTCGCGATCGGCACGCGCCCGCTGATCCGCGACTTCACCGCCGTGGCGCGCCGCGGCGATGTCATCGCCCTGGTCGGTCCCAATGGGGCGGGGAAGACCACGCTCATTTCGACCCTCCTCGGCGCCCGCCTCCCAACTCGGGGCGCGGCGCGCCTCGGGAGTGCCATCACCGCAGAATGGTTCCGCCAAGACCTGGCGCAGGTGCCGCCCGACCGGAGCCTGTACGACTGCATCGCCGACCTTCGGCCTACTTGGGCGCGCGGGCCGATCCAGAACCACCTCGGCTGCTTCGGCTTTTCGGGAGATGACGTGCTACGGAGCACCTCGGTGCTCTCGGGTGGGGAGCGGGCTCGCCTTGCGCTGGCCATGATGATGCTCGGCCATGCGAATCTCCTGGTGCTCGACGAACCGACCAATCACCTCGACGTCGAATCGATCGAGGCGCTCGAAGATGCGATCGACGATTACGACGGGACGGTTCTCCTGGTGAGCCACGATCGCGCCTTCCTCCGGGAACTCGCCACTCGGGTTTGGGCATTCGACGGCACTCGGCTCGAGGACTACGGCGGGACCTTCATCGAATGGGAAGTGCATGCCCGGGACAGGGCGCGGAGCCGAGCGGCGGAGCTGGGCCGGCAGAACGCGGCCAGCCGCGTTGCCGCGCGCACCTCGGAGCAGCGGGCAGGAGAGCAACGGCGGCTCGATGAGGAAGGGCGGCGCGCGGCCAAGCGAGAAGCGTCGGCGCGCGAGCGAGAGGTGCACGAGGCGGAGCGCAGCATCGCCGAGCTGGAGGCGGCGCTCGCCGATCCGGCGCTTCATGTTGGGGGGGCCGACGCGGCAAAGCGAGCGGGCCGCCTCGATTCAGAGCTCAAGGCGGCCCGGCGGGCGCTGGATGCGGCGATGACGCGGTGGAATGAGGCGGTGGAGGCGCTGGCTAACTAGGCCGCGGTTCGACTTACGGGACGATTGCCAGCACTTCCACGCTGAAGACGAGGACTGCGTTGGGGGGAATGCTGCCTTGTCCCGCGGCTCCGTAACCGAGCGCCGACGGAATGATCAACTGGCGGCGCCCACCAACCTTCATTCCGGGGATTCCGAGATCCCAACCCTGGATCACGTTGCCGGTGCCGAGCTGTGCGGTGTAGGTACCGGCATCGAATTGCGTCCCATTGGCCAGCCACCCGGTGTACTGAGTCGAGATCCTGAGGCCGCCGGTGATGAGTGGGCCGGTGCCGACGACGAGGTCCCGGTAGTAGAGCCCGCCTGACGTCTTGGTGCTCGCGGCGAGGTCGACGCCGAGAGAGGGAGCGAAGTTCGTCTCTTCGATGCTTAGGGCTGGATCGTCCTTGCCGCAGGCCATGAGCGCGAGCGCCAGAGCCAACACAGGTGTGCGAATAGCGCGGAGCATGGGGCCTCGGGTCAGGGTGAACCATCTGAAGAGAAAAATAGCGACCCGCTCAGGAATTTCGCAGTAGCGCGAGCTGTTGCTCGACCTCGTCCGATACGCCGAGACGGTCGGCAATAGCCGCGAGCCGCTCCGCCTCTTTCCAGGCAAACCGAAGCGCCGAAAGCTGGCCGCCGAGTGCCCGGCGCTCGTCGTCTTCATGGAGGGCCATTTCCAGGGCGAGCCGGACGCCGGGGTGCATTGTCGCGAAGGTGCACTGCGCCGCGTCCAGCGCGGGCCGAACCCGCGGCGAATAAGCCACGTTGCGGAAGGCTCGCTCGGCGCCGCCGGCCGCCTCGAGCCAGTGGAGCGCGTCGGATACCGAGGACTCATTCCCGCCCAGAGGGTTGAGCCGGGGAAGGACGAGCGCCGCGACGCTCCGTGCTTCGTCACCTTGGAGTTCGGTGGCCTCGCGGGCAAACTGCCGCACCATTCGGTTGGAGTCGTCGAAATGCTCACCGTCCAGGTGATCGATCTGCAGCGACCAACCATCCTCGATCGTGTCGTCGACGAGCAACCGGGCATGGAGGACCTGATGGTGACTGAGTCGTAGCTGCCTCCCCCCGTCCAGGGAGACCACCAGATCCGGCTTCCGCATTCGCTTGAGGGCGAGGAGCGCGCCGGTCCCAGCCGCGGCCAGGAGCGCCCCGGAGCCGACCAATGGGGCGACGAGGGCCCCGAGGCCGAAAACGCCGATGCCGCCGATCCGTCCTGCCGCGGTAAGGAGGCGCCGGCGGTGACGGCGCAGAAACTGGCCTCCGTAGCGCCAGGCGGCGAATTCGGGGAGCAGCGGGGCGCCGATCCGGATCAACTCCAGCCCCTCGCTGATTCGAGCCAAGCTGATGTTGTCGGAGGAGATCCGGACGGTCGTTGCCCGGAAGGCCTTCTCGCAGGCTTCGATTGCCTCCCAGCGCTCGTCGAAGGGGGTCAGATTCCAGCGCCCGCAGGCGCGGCACACCACCCAGAGCCGGCCGCGGCCCTGGTCGTAGGCCAGCCGACGCCCGACCGGGAGCGCTTCGATCTCCTCGTTTCGGCCGAGCCCGATGTTGCAGTAGAGGCAGGTGGAGTACACCGGTGGTGGATCCTCCCACCTGAGACTCGGGTTCTGGGCGACCCGCCGCAAGATGAGATCGGGACTCGTCACCGGGATGTCATCGTCTCGTAATCTCCGGTGTTGGCACACCGCTCTAACGGACCGGCCGATATCCGCGTATTCATTAGGCCGGACTTCGGAGGGTCAGAAGGGTCCGGTATCTCCGACTTACACATGCACAATCGAGGAGGCAGGATGTCCCGACTTGCCTGGGTTCTGGGCGCGGCCGTTGGTTTGGTGTCCTGGGTGCCGGGGGCGAGCGCCCAGCAGCCGATCGATCAGGAATACACCAAGAAGATCAAGGAGTATTTGCAGGACCCTCGTATTACGACCGAATTGGTCGACCACTTGCCGGCGTCGAGCACAGTCCCGACCCCGCTCAAGTTCCACGGCCGCATCGTCGGCACGCCGGGCGAGCTGACCTACGCCAAGGACATCCATCGCTACTTTGCGGCCCTCGATGCCGCCTCGCCGCGCGTCAAGATGTGGACGGTCGGGAAGTCGGAGGAGGGGCGCGACATCGTGGTGCTGGCCGTTGCCAACGAAGCCACGATCGCGCAACTCGACCGGTACAAAGGGATGCTCTCGCAACTCACCGATCCCAGGGCGACGACCGAAGCGGAAGCCCAGCGGCTGATCGGCACCGCCAAGCCGATCTATTGGCTCACCAGTGGAATGCACTCGACCGAAAACGGCGGGCCGGAAATGTTGCAGGAACTAGCCTACCGGCTGGCGGTGCAGGAGTCGCCGTTCATCAAGAACATCCGCGACAACGTGATCGTCTTCATCACGCCGGTGCTCGAGGTCGACGGCCGGGAAAAGCAGGTCGACACCTACTACTTCAACAAGAAGCGGGCCCAGGGCGATGCCCGGCTGCCCCTCATGTACTGGGGCAAGTACGTGGCGCACGACAACAACCGCGACGGCATGGGGCAGTATCTCCAGCTGACCCGCGCGGTGACCCGCGGGGTGCTCGAGTGGAAGCCGACGATCCTCCACGACCTTCACGAGTCGTCCACCTATCTCTATTCGTCGACCGGTACCGGCCCCTACAACGAACAGTTGGACGCGATCACCATCAACGAGTGGTGGGTGCTCGCGCAGAATGACGTGATGGAGATGACGCGGCGCGGCGTGCCCGGCGTGTGGACCTACGGGTTCTACGACGGCTGGGTGCCGAACTACATGTTCTTCATCGCCCACTCGCACAACTCGGTCGGCCGCTTCTACGAAGTGCAGAGCTACGGGCCCGACAACTATGTGGTGCGCCCGGGCGCCACCACCACCAGCCGCGAATGGTTCCGGCCCAACCCGCCGCTGGCGCAGATCAACTGGGGCCCCCGGAACAACACGAACATCCAGCAGTCTGGGGTGCTGTTGTCGCTGGCCCATGTGGCCAAGAACCGGGAGACCTTTCTCGCGAACTATTGGGCCAAGAACAAGCGCTCGGTGGACAAGGGCAAGAACGGCCCGACCTACGCCTGGGTCATTCCGGCATCCCAGCGCCGTAAGGCAGACGCCGCGGACGCTGTCAACGAGCTGCGCCGCCAGGGACTCGAGATTCACACCGCCGCGGCGCCGTTCAAGGCGGGCTCGCTCAGCGTGGCCGCCGGCGACTACATCGTCCGCGCCGACCAGCCGTATCGGACCCTCGCGGATATGTACTTCTCCCTGCAGAACTACGCGCTGGCCAACCCAAATCCGTATGACGACACGGGCTGGACCTTCCAGTTCATGCGGAACGTGACCATCGCGTCCTGTACCGACAAGAGCTGTCTCGAACAGCGCATGACTCCGCTCGGCGGCGAGGCGAAGGCGTTAGGTGGCGTGGAGGGGACCGGGAGCGTGATCGTCGTCGATCACACCACCGACAACAACCTGATGGCCTTCCGCTACAAGCTGGCGCAGGTGCCGATGCGCGCGGCGGAAGCCGACTTCGAGATTTCGGGGAAGAGATTCCGCGCCGGCGCCTTCATCATTCCGAATGCCGACCGGGCCCGGGTGGAGCCACTGCTCAAGGAGCTCGGCCTTTCAGGAGTGGCCGTGGCCGCGGTTCCATCGGTCAAGAGCCACGACCTCGACCTGCCGCGTATCGGCTACGTGCATAGCTGGGCCAACACCCAGAACGAAGGGTGGGTCCGCGCCGCCTTCGATACGTATGGTGTCCCGTACACCTATTTTGCCGATCAGAAACTCCGCGAAGGGAATCTCCGCGCGAAATACGACGTGATCGTCTACCCGCATGTCGGCGGCACGGCGCAGGGACAGGTAACCGGCATCCCGATGACCGGCACCACCCCCCTTCCATACAAGAAAACCGACGCCACGCCTAACCTCGGCGCGCAGGATCAGAGCGACGACATCCGCGGCGGCATGGGCATCGATGGGCTGATGGAACTGTACAAGTTCGTCCAGGAAGGGGGAACCCTCATCACCGAGGGGGCAACCTCCACCATCTTCCCGGAATACAACCTCACGCCGAGCATTACGCTGGAGCAGCCGACGGGGCTCTTTGCCCGCGGAACGATTCTCCGCGGCATGATTGCCGACCCCGCGAGTCCGCTCGCTTACGGCTATGACGGGAACCAGATTCCGGTGTACTTCAGTCAGAGCCCGGTGTTCAACATCGCCGGTGCCGGTGGTGGTGGATTCGGCGGCGGCGGGTTCGGCGGGGGCAACCAGATTCCGGGCGTCGGCCAGAATACGACGCCGATGGCCAACCGTCTCCGTCTTTCGCCTTACGATTCAACCAGCCCACCTCCCGTGACACCACCCGCGCAACAAGGCGGGGGCGGATTCGGAGG
>JABFSM010000120.1 GCA_013140635.1 Gemmatimonadales bacterium | reverse complement strand
CACCAGCGGCCTGATCCGAGCCATATCGCCGGGGCTCGGACCATAAGACCGAAGCCGCGCCACCTCGCCGGCCATCACGCCGATCGCCTGGTCGAGTCGCGACGGATCGAGGTCCGCTCCGATCGAGAACACGCCGACTTCGGTCGGCGAGTAGTGCCACGCCGCCACCGATGTGACGATGCCCGGGTCCCTGAGGGTCCGGTAGAGCCAGCTCGGACGGCCGCTGCCGAGGATGATGCCCGCTACGTCCAGCGCGGCGGCATCGTCGTGCAAGGCGGGGACTCCTCGCCAGCCCAACACCAGCTCGGCCGTCCGCACATCGCCCCGCAGGGTGCGCACCCGCACCTCACGGTGCGGGAGCTCTTCCGGGGAGGGATCGCTGGCCCCCTGGGCCGCCGGCCAGCTTCCGAAGAGGTCGCGCGCCGCCTCCAGCGCGCTGGAGGGCTCGAGGTCGCCGACCATCGCGACGATGGTCCGCTCCGGGACGTAACGGGACCGGTAGTAGCCGGAGACATCCTCTCGCGTGAGGGCGGCAAGATGGGCCTCGGTTCCGATGCGCCACCGCCGGATCCGGTGCCGGTCGAAGAGGAGGGCGTGCAACGTCTCCGCGGCCACCGCCCCGGGGGTATCCAGCTTCCGTTTCGCTTCCTCGATAATCACCACGAGCTCGCGCCGCAGCTCGTCCCGGTCGATCAGGCTGCGGCGGAGGGCGTCGGCCTGCAGATCGAGCGCCACGGGGAGCGACCGGGCCGGAAGCACCGCGTAGTAGGTGGTGTAGTCGTAGCTGGTGGCGGCGTTGAGGTAGCCCCCCGCCTCCTTGGTTTCCCGAGCGATCGCCCCGACCCCTCGCGTCGGGGTCCCCTTGAACAGCATGTGTTCGAGGACATGGCTCACACCGGAAAGGCGGTCGGGCTCGTCGAAGAACCCGGCGCGGACGTGGCTCACCACCGCCACGGCGGGCGCCGCGGCGTCGCGTTGGGCGAGGAGCACGAGTCCGTTGGGAAGAACGAGGCGGTGAACGCCCTCGGTCCAGCGGGGGGTCACTCTCGGCCGCCGGTCCCCAGCGGCCGGTAGGCGAGCACCGTCACCGCGATGCCCACGAGCACCGCCCCGTACACCAGCACGTGAAAGAGCGCCGCGCTCCCCGGATACGTGGGGACTCCGGGGCCGATCTCCACGAGGTGGAACGGCGGAAGCGCCCGGACGATTGCGCGAACCGTCGGGCCGACGCCCAGGCCGCTCGCGCTCAGACTCTGGATCAGCGTCTGCACGATGAAGATGAGCAGCGCGAAGAGCCAGTCTCGGCGAAGCAGCGTCGACAGCATGAAGGTGAGCCCGCCAAGCAACAAATAGAGGAGCAGGAGACGGACGAGCACCGCGCCGGAAAAGACGAAGCTCCCGTCGGCCACCAGCACGCCGATGCCGGCGATAGGGACGCTGAGCCCGACAGCGACCGCCCCCACCAGCCACCGCTGGAGATAGTAGAGCGGCGGACTCACCGGCTCGCTGAAGAGCGTCCGGAAATACCCGCGGGTCAGGTCGGTCGCGACGATGCCTCCGGTCGCGACCATGACCACGACCCAATCGAACCCCGTTACCAGTTGTGCGAGCAGTGTCACGCCGCTGGGGCCCTTGCCGTCGGCCGCGCTGCGGAGGTTGATCAGAAGAAAAGTCATGAGGCCGATGACGATCAGCTCGATGACCCCGACACTGCGCAGCGCATCGCGCAGCATCCAGGAGGCATAGCGAAGCGGCATCCGGATCCTCATGGCCGTTCCTCTCCAACCACCGCGCGAAATTCGCTCTCCAGCCGGCTCTCCTCGGCGTAGAACCCGGCCACTTGGCCGCCGAGAGCGATGAGCCGGGCAAGCGACAGATTCAGCGAGACGAGGTCGCCGCGAACCCGGAACTCGTTGCTGCGCCCCTCCACCGCCTCGGCTCCGGGAAAGGCCTCGAACAGGCCGGCGCAGGGAGCGGCCAGCGTCAACCGGAAGAGAGTGGCGGTGCTCGCCTGCCCGGAGGTGACGATCCGGTCGAGCCGGCCTTGATGGATGATCGCGACCCGGTCGGCGACCCGCTCCAATTCGTCCAGATTGTGCGACGCGATGAAAATGGAGCGATCGGGCCGGCGGAGCGCCTGTACGATGTCGCGGAACCGTTGGGTCCAGAGCGGATCGAGCCCGTGGGTCGGCTCGTCGAGGATCATCACCTCACGGTCGGCCAGGAGGGCTTGGGCAAGCCCGAGCCGCTGCATCGTTCCCTTCGACAGCGTCTTGACCGCTTTGAAACGGTGTTCGGCGAGCCCCGTCGTCTCGATGGCGGCCTCGATGCGCTGGAGCGGCGCGCCGCCCAGCGAGGCGAAGCGGCGGAGCGCCCCGTCGACCGTCCAGCCCGCCGGAATGGCGATGAGTTCGGGAAGGTATCCGATGCCGGTGGCGACGACGTACGGACGCGGGGAGCGGCCGTCGATTCGAACCTGCCCGGCGGTCGGCTCGAGATACCCGAGGATCAGCGAGATAAGCGTCGACTTCCCGGCGCCGTTCGGCCCCGCGAGCCCGACGATTTCTCCCCGATGGATCGTGAGGGAGACGTCGGAGAGGGCCTGAACCGCGCCCCGGCGGCGAAACGACCGATAATGCTTCGACACCCCTTCGAGAACGATCACTGCACGATCCGAAGCACGCCGGCCTCCGCGCTGCCGCGGATGAACGCCTCGGCGTCGGTGAGCGGAATGATCACACCGGTCTCCTCGCGGCCGCTCCGCGCGAGGCCCGCCATGAACTCGCTCAGCGACAGGTGCTCCGTCGCGTGCTCGGCCGCCTTCAGCTGAAGGAGGATTTCATCCCAGGTACCCCGAAGGAGACTCCCGCCGAGCGTGGCCACCTGATGGGCGTCGGCGCGGCCATGCTTCCGCTGCATGCCGGGCAGATCGGCCATCAGGACCCCGAACAACTCGAGCTGGTTCGGGTCCCGCACCGTGCCGTCGGGTTGCTGGGCCTCGATCTCCGCGAGCAGGTCTTCGGTCGGATCGGGTTCCGGCGCGAGCTCTCCGAGGCGGGCCACCCAGGCGGAGAGTTCCAAATCGTCGTCGGCCAGGCGGTAGAGGGTCTTCTTGAGCTCGATGGTGCGCCAAAGGCCGAGCTCGTCGAAGTGATCGTCGGGGTCGGTCTTTTCGAAGTGGGTGAGCGCCGCGCCGCTCTCGCCCCGGTCGTAGAGCATGTTGGCCAGGTAGATCCTCGCTTCGACGTATTTCGGGTCGATCGCGAGGGTGCGCTTGAGCCAGAAGAAGGCGCCGCCGTCCCGGCCCAGCCGGTGGGACACGTAGCCGAGGCAGGCCGCCGCCTCGGAACAGTTGGCGTCGGCGGTTTGGGCCAGATCGAAGTACCGATAGGCCTGGGCCAGGAGCCCACTCCGAAAGAGCGCCCGCCCCGCCTGCAGCATCATCTCGTGGTCTTCCTGGAAGCCTAACTGCAGAAGGCGCTCGAAACGCTGCAGCGCGCCGGCTTGATCGCCCACCGCGAGCAGCGCTTCGCCCATTCCGGCGAGCGCGTCTTCGTGATCGGCGTCGAGCGCGAGCGCCTGCTCGAAGGCGCGCCGGGACCAGGCAAATTCTTCCCGCGCCAGGTGGGCGTACCCCATGCCGATGTGGAGCTCGACGGCGCTGGGATAGATGGCAAGGCCATCCTTCAGCGTTTCGAGCGCCTCGTCGTATCTGCCTTGGTTGTAGAGTTGGTGGGCCTGCTCATCGAAATCGTCGGAGCTGAGAAAGGCATCCGACATCCGGTGGGGCTCCCTTGGAGGTTAGGTAAAGATATGTAGCAACTAGGGTTGGAACAAGGGGGTTCAACCACAACCTTCGGTGATCGAAAATCAGCCACAGCTGTGCGATCCCGCCCGGCGGGTCACCCGAATCTGCTGGATGATCGTTGTCCTGACCTGCCGCCGGCCCAAACCTTCGGCGCCGATCACCACCGTATCGCGGATCGTCCGCTCCCACCCCACCGGCCCGCGGCCGAGTTCCCAGTCGAGCCGGCCACTCTCGTGCGTGGCGCGGACAACCGGAACCGCCGCCGAATCTCCGGGAATCCGCTCTCGCGCCGATTCCCGAAGGGTCCACGCATAACGCTCTACCCCGCCGGCCCCATCCTGCAGGCGGCGGAGCGCCCACCCCGCGGCGCCGTTGTCCGCCTCGCCGGGCCGGAGGCGCCGCGCGGGCAGGCGGGGAAGGAAGCGGGACAAGATCCCCTCCGCCGCCATGATCTGAGCCACATCGTCCGGCACGAACGGCACCGCGCTCCCCGCATATCGGCCATCGGCGCTGAGACGGCCTCGCCATCGCCCACCCAGGAGCCCTTCGGCGTCCGGTTCGGTGCGCCCCTCGAGGGCCTCCCGCCAGACCTGCAGGGAGTCGTACCACGCCTCGAGCACGCTCCCGGAGTCGTCGGGAGCCAAGCGAATCACGAGCACTCCGGTGCGGCCGGTCCGTTCCCGCTGGACCGGCCCCCTCGATTCGGTGCGGATGTCGCTCTCAACCTGTTCGAGAAAGGCGGCACACCGGAGCAACTCGGCGGTGTACCGCGGCGGCAAGGCCTGCGGCGGAGCGAAGAGCAGCGCCGCTATCGCGGCGGTGGCGCGCCTCACTCCGCTC
>JABFSM010000247.1 GCA_013140635.1 Gemmatimonadales bacterium | reverse complement strand
TTGCGAGGACGCGCGAGCGCCGACTCCAGCTGGCCGCTCGCCGTCATCGAGTCGGCCAGCTGCTGCAGCTTCTCCTCGTCGAAATGCTTCCGCGGATTGAGCGGCGACTCGTAGATCTCGCTTAGCGGGATGAACGCGATCGTGCCGGCGACCGGCGCGGTGGCGGCAGTCACTGCTTCCTCGCGATCGCGGCCACCAGGCGGGTCTCGGCGGCCGCCGCTTCCAACGCCAGCGCCAGATGGGTCCAATGGGGATCCCGGTCCGCGCGCGCCCGGACGATCGCGGCCGCGGCGGCGATGCGCTCGATGGGCGTGTCGGCGTCGGCCGCGGCAATGAGCGCCGCCGCGACCTTGAAGGCGCCCAGCGTCACCACGGCATGTTCGGCTAGCCGCGCGCTCGGGGGCCGGGGAGGGGCTTGCTCCGTTGTCATGCCGCTCATACGTTGTCCTGGTCGAGTGAGAGTGGGAGCGCCGTCCGGGTTCGTGGCCTGGGCGGCGCTCATGTGTTCGGGGGTCGCGCGGCGATCGATCGACGTGGCCGCCCGTTGACGCACCATCCATTGCCCGCAGCGGCAGGGGTGCGCCAGCACCGCCGGCGGGAGATCCGCCTCCACGCGACAGCTCGGACAGACCCACGGCGCGTAGCCGCGTTCGCGTGAGGCCCGCGCGGGCTCGAGTGCCGCCGTCATCGCACCCCGTCCCGCCAGTGGTCCCAGGGTTTGAGCGGCGGCGCCGGCGGCGGCACCCGCCGATTGTCCCGCGCGATCCGGATCAGGAGCGCGGCAAAGAGCGCGACGGAGACCACCGCAAGCAGCGCCACCGTCAGGAGGAGCCGGTCCTGCCGCAGGAACTCCCAGGCGGCGCGGATCATCCACCCCCCTGGCGCGGGCCGGCCGGCGGATCGTCGCTGGTGCCCACAGCGATGAGGACCAGGACGACGATGACCATCAGAGCGATCGCGCCCGGGCTCACAGCAACCCCCAGAGTCCGAGCGCGATCACCACGACCAGCCAGAAGACCACCCACCAGCCGCGGGATTCCCGGTCGTTGAAGCCCAGCTTCTGCAGCAGCTCGGCGCGATCACGGGCGACGAACCACCGCCCCGAGCCGCACTTCTGTGCGCGGAGGGAGCCATTCGGGAGCGTGCGCACATCCCACTCGGCGCCGCGCGCGTCGGTCAGCACTTCGAAGTCCTTCCTCGTCATGACGTCCTCCCCTGGCCAGTGAGCGGCGGGGCCTGCGCCGCTTCGCGCAGCCGCGCCCGCTCTTCCCGGTCGAGCCGGGCCCGCACATGGAGCGGCAACGCCGCCACCTCGCGCGCGATCGCGCCACCGGCGAGGAGGGTGACCACCACGATCACCACCACGCAGAGCAGCACGACGAAGAGCGTGAAGGCGAGGAGCGCGGCCGGGGTTCCGGTCATGCCGCCACCTGAGGCAGGAGCTCGAGCGCGCGCAGCGCGCGGTGCATTTCGAGAGAAAGGCCGCGCTGGAGCTCCAGCGCCAGGCGCCAGCCGCGATAGGCCTCGGCGGTCTTTTCAACGAGCGCCATGCCCCGGGCGATGCACTCGCCTTCATCGGCCGCGACATAGCGATGGATCAGACTGCTCAACTGCGCGAGGTCGACCGGCGGGAGCCGTTCGATCACCGCATCGATCGGCGCCATCACCTTGGCGTAGACGGCGAGATCGCCGGCGCGGAGCGCGCCGAGCAGGATGTGGCCGACCCGCTCCTGGATCGGCTCGGCCCCGTGGACGTCGGCCTCGAGGGTGGCCGGCCGCACCGAGCGGTATGCCGCCAGCTCCGCCCAACGGGCGGCCCGGCGTTGGTATCGGCGGGAGCGAGGGCGCGGCAGGTTGGAGGGCATGTCAGGCCGCGGCAGTGTGCAGCACTTCGGCGTTTCGCTTCTCGAGGGCGCCACGGACGTAATTGGGGACGGTTACGGCGGCAGCCCCGTCCTTTGACAGGCGACTCGCCGCGGCGACGGTTGCGGCCCAAAGCTCTGCGTCGAGGAGGAAGGTCTTCTTGAT
Source organism: Gemmatimonadales bacterium (assembly GCA_013140635.1). GTDB lineage: Bacteria > Gemmatimonadota > Gemmatimonadetes > Gemmatimonadales > GWC2-71-9 > JABFSM01. The sequence goes on along the minus strand of JABFSM010000247.1, from coordinate 17,055 downwards.
GACCTTGCCGCCCGCGTCCTGCTTGACGGTGCCCTTGGCAGTGGCTTGCTTGTCTGACATTGGCGGACCTTCTCCGAATGTTGGATAGCGACCAACAATGTCGGACAACATCCAACGAAAGTCAATAGGCCAACTCTTGTCCCTTCGAAAGGCCGCAAGCACCTGGCTCCGGGAAGCGATGAAGGCGGCAGGCTATTCGAGCCAGGGCGCATTGGCCGAAATGGCCGGTGTAAACCGGGAGACCGTACACAACCTGCTTGCAATGAAGGTCGATCCGGAGGAGGAGACTGTCGCGAAGCTCGCACGGGCCTGTAGGGTCCCGGCTCCGCGCATTGTCTTCGACACCAGCGGAGGACCGGTCGGCCCCAGCACGGCGAGCGGGTGGGTTGCCGAAGCTCAGGCAGCGCTTGCTGCTGCAGATCGGCTCATTCTACAGGACGCCGCTCGCCTTCAGGAGCTGGAAATACAGGCAGCAGTGAGAGCCCACGAGGCGTTCCGCGCGGTCGCCAGCGCCGAGAAGCGCGGGAAGGGAAATCGGAAGAAGGCAGGGTGACTTCGATGAGAAGTCCCTCATCCTGGTAGCTCATCAACGCGGGCCAGTCGCGGTTCGGGAGCAGCCGGACCAGGGTGAGCATCGAGGGGTGGTGAGGATCGACGAAAACGTAGTCCCCTGGGAGGCCCTGAATTCTCGGGATCACCTGCGCGGCGCGGTAGAGCTTGCGGTAGAGCTGCGGGTCCACTGGGCCTCCTTGACAGGCACATTGAGGGACCCGAAGATATCCCGAAGAACATGGCGCGCTAGAGGCGGCAGACCTACTAGAAGGAGTTATAGGTCTGGAACTGCCGGGACCAGGGGCGCTAATCTCCGACGACCCTGGAGTGTCGTCTTCCTGCAGCCAACTTCATCGGTGACTATGCGACTTCAAGCGATCACAGTCTTTCCCTTGGTGATATCGTCACTCTCCGCCCAAACCCCCGATAGCGCGACAATTGCGGAGGCGTCTAGTCGCGGAGCGAACGCTAAGGAGTGCAGAATTGTCACGAAGGGCCGGTCGTTCGGTCGTGCGACGGGCTTCGAGATGTTCCTGCTCGGTCCTCTAAATCGTGTCGAATGCAGCGCGGCCGCCGCAGCCAAAAAATATCAGCCGCTGACGATTGAGCAGGCCATTGAGATTGCCCAGGGTGCGTTTTTCGAAGTGGTCGCGTCCCCCGTTGCTCCGATTCGGCATTCGAACGGAAAGTGGAACGTTACACCACCCGCTACTCACGTCGTCATACTCGACGGAAAGGGTGGAGCAGATGCTGCGAGCATCCAGCCAGACTCGTTAGAGTTGACGCCTTCGGAGTGGGGAAATGCTGCTGGAGGAAAGTTCAGTTCGGTAGGTGTTCGCGCCCGGTTTTCGCTCAGCAAGCTCCCGCCGGGCGAATTTACGGTAGTAATAGTGACCTCTGACGGCGAATTTCGATTTGGTATTGGCAAGAAAGATCGACCCTTGGTTCAGTAGCTAAGGCCTCTTTGGGGGTTCAGGGCAGACCATGACTCGCTGGGGCACCCGTCGGCGTGAGCTGCTGCGAGACGCGCTCGGGCCGGGCACCACCTATCGGACGCTGCCGCGACCGGATGAGGCCGTGATCTACGAGCATGTGGACTGGGGGGCGAAGCGTCTGAAGATCGACGTCGCGGCGTTGGAGGCTGCGCGGGAGGAGGAGATCGTGCGCGTCGGGACCATGTGCCGGCCGCAGCTCGAGGCGCTCAGCCCCGGCGCGGGGTTCGACGTCCGATACCTCCGCGGTGGTTTCCTGTCGCCGCGGCCGGCCAACGGCAGCCCGGTCCGATGATCGACTCCCTGGTCTCGAGCGGCGTGGCCCTCGTTGGCCTCTTGCTCCTGGGGCTCGCCGCCTTTGGCGATGCGGGAATCCTGAAATTGCCGATTGGAGCGCTCGGCATTCTCCTGGTGATTGTCTCGGCGCAGCTCCATCAGCATAACAAGCGGGCAGGGAAGTAGTCGAGAGTGTGAACTTGCCGCGCAGGGCGGGGAGACGACGGACGGACCCCGCTTCGAGGTGCACCCGCTGGAGAGGGGGAGTCAACAATGATTCATGGCAGCGAGGGATAAATGGAAGAGATCAAGACCATCCGAATCTGCCATGCGCCGAATTCGCCTGGGATGGAAGTGGCCTGCGGCGTCACCTTTCAGTTAGTCCCACCTCGCTCCCTCACCCTCGCCACATTGATGGTGGACCCGACCGCGCACCTCCACAATGAGGTCTCCGGGTTCATGATGGAAATGCAGATACATGCCGTCTCCGGGAACTCCCTTCAGTTCGACATGCAGGGACAGCGAGAGCACGTATTGCGCAGTCTGGGCGGTGAACAGACCCTCACCGTCCGCCTCCTCCGGATCGAGCCCGCGGGTTGGACGTTCGAGGGCAAAGGCTACCCGGTGTACGAATTCCTGGTCACGAAATCTGACGAGGCCTAGCCGAGGGCTTCGCCGCCCAGTGCGCGAAGTCCACGACCCGCACCGACCGCCGCCTTCGGGCGGCGGTTTCGTTTCTCCCTTGACAGCCGAAAGCTCGGCCCAAGTAGCATACCCGCCCCTCGACTGATGGCCCGCCATGCACATTGGCCGGAAGGAAGACGCCCGACCCCCCGCTGCTCCCAGGAACGCCTTCGGCCGACCCGTCGGAATGGAGGAACGCGACTGTATTCAGCGCATCCTGGAGGCGACGGGGCTGCAGATGGAAGAGCGGCGCGCGGCCTACGTCTTCCGATCCCCGCGGTGGGGTGGTCAGGTAGTGCGTTTGAGCGCCCGTGCTCTGCGCCACTCCGCGTATCGCACCTCGGCCATTCACACGATGAGGCGGTTTGCCGACAGGCCCCCGCTTCCTCTCGGGTGGGCTGGTGTCCATGTGGTGGGATTCAACGGCTCATACCCGCAGGGAGTCAAGCTCCGCGCGGAGCACCTGGATCGGCTCTTGAAGTAAGTTGGGGGATGACCGACACCTGGCCGGCGCCGGGCGAGCTCGCGCGTTTGGCGACCCGCGTCCCGCCCCACGTCTATCTCGGCACCTCGACCTGGACCTACCCCGGGTGGAAGGGGATGATCTACCACCAGGATTACCCGGCCACCGGCGCCAGCGCGGAGATGCTGGCCGAGTACGCACGCTGTCCACTCCTCACCACCGTCGGGATCGACTCCTTCTTCTACCGTCCGCCCTCGCTCAAGACGCTCCGCGAGTACGCCGACGCCCTGCCGCCGGACTTTCGATGTGTCAGCAAGGTCTGGCGCGAGCTCACCATTCATACCTTCGGCCGAGAGGACAAGGGCCGCGCCGGCCAGACGAACCCCACCTTCCTGGATGCCGCGCGGTTCACGGAGGAGGTCTGGGGCCCGATGCAGACGGCGTTCGCCGAGCACACCGGCCCCTTCGTCTTCGAGTTCCAATCACTGCCACGGAAGGCAACGGCCGCCTTTCTCGATCACCTCGAGGGGTTCCTGGACCAGCTGCCCGCCGGCGGGCACTATGCGATCGAGCTCCGGAATCCCGAGCTGCTCACCGCCGAGTACTTCGCGATGCTCACGCGCCGCGGCGCCGGACATGTTTTCAACTCGTGGACGCGGATGCCCTCGATCGGCATGCAGCTCGACCTGCCCGGCGCGTTGGCCCAGCCGTTCGCGGTGGCGCGCATGCTCCTGCGACCCGGGCGCCAGTACGCGGAGGCGGTCGATGCCTTCGCCCCCTACGATCGGATTCGCGAACCGAACCCGGAGCTCCGGCGTGACGTGGTTCGGATCATTGATGGCGCGACGAAAGTACAGATCCCGGCCTACCTCCTCTTCAACAACCGGGCGGAAGGGAATGCCTTGATTACCTTGGCCGAAGTAGTGCGGAGGTTGCCGCCGCGATGATCCACCCACTCTGGTTCGACACCGAGCATGGCGCATTCACCGCGTCGATCGAGGGCGATCAGTGGGTGATCGACCTCGCCGGTGTGGAGCTCCCCGGACCGACCGTCATCCCGAATGAGCTCGAGCCGGCCACGGCCGCGCGGCTCAAGGAATGGCTGGACTCAGGCCACGGGAGGCACATCACCGATTTCGAATGACCAGTTCCCCGCGCTTGCCACGGCCCTCCGCCTTCCGCGATAACGAATAGCTCTTCTCCAGCCGCTCCATCGGCAGGCCGGCGAACACCTTGCGCATGGTCGGGTGATCGTTGATTGAGATCACCATCTGCCCGGCGATCGAGCGGGCGAGCGCGGCCATCTGTTCGTAGGCCTCGAGCGGGAAGGGCACACCGTAGCCCTCGGTCTCCCAGTACGGCGGATCCAGATAGAAGAGCGTGTGCGGCCGATCGTACTTCGCGACGCACGTGGCCCAGTCCAGGTGTTCGATCAACGCGCCGGCGAGACGCAGGTGCGCGGCGGACAGCTGTTCCTCGAGACGCAGGAGGTTGAGGGTGGGCCGGTGCGTGGTGGACGTGCCGAAGGTCTGGCCGGCCACCTTCCCGCCGAACGCCTGGTGCTGCAGGAAGAAGAAGCGCGCCGCGCGTTGGATGTCGGTCAGCGTCTCGGGCGGCGTCTGCTGCGCCCAGAGGAACATCTGCCGGCTGGTCAGGGCCCAGCGGAACTGCCGTAAGAATTCGTCGAGATGATGCTGCAGCACCCGATAGAGTCGGACGAGCTCCCCGTTGATGTCGTTCAACACCTCGACCTCCGAGGGCGGCTTCGCGAAGAATACGGCGGCCGCGCCGCAGCACGGCTCGACGTAGCAGGTATGCGCGGGAAAGCGCGCGAGCAGCGTCGTCGCGAGCCGGCGCTTGCCGCCGATCCAGGGCACCACCGGAGAGGCCGAGAGCATAGCGCAGTCTAACGGTGGCCACCTTTGGGAGGTCAAGGCCCTGGCCCAGGCATCGCCGCGGGCGAGATCCGCCCGGGTAAACGGGCCGGCGCGTCGGGGGACGGAGAAGGTGAGGAGACGCATCAGAACAGAGTACTGCGGCACCCTCAACCAGGTGTCAAATCGCCTACCAGACGATTGCGCCGAGGAGGGCGCCAACGACGCCGACCGCTGGCAGGGTCCACCACGGCACGCTCGCGTTCACGATGAATCCGCCGCGGGCGTTGCAGACGTCTGCGGATTGCTCAGCGCGGGCGATCGTCACCTCGAAACCAGGGGGCAGGGAATCAAACGCGACGTAGGCCCGCCGAATCCCCCCAGCCTTCTTGGCTGAGCAGCTGGTGCGAATGTTCACCTGGAAGGGGTCGAGGCCGATGCGCGCCGAGAGCCGGGCCGTGTCGGGCGGCGCCGGCAGCCAGACGTCGGCGCGGAGCGTGAACGGGGCCTGCCGGCGTTCGAAGTGCGCGTAGCGGATCGGCAGTGGTGCGCTGCCACCGAGGGCCGCGGGCGCGGCCGGTGTGTCCACGACCGGTGCCGAGGCCTCGACGTTGACGGGCTTCACACTCACCTGGGCAACGTACACGATTTTGGGTTTCGTCTTGAGCTTCGCCTCGAGCTCGGTCTTCTCGACCTCCACCTGCAGCACCCGCCGGAGGACCGCGCGCCGCAAGGAGTCCTCGCCGAGGATCACCGTGCGCTGCGAGTCCGCGACCACCTCGAGCGAATCCGCGCGGAGACCGTTCCGCCGCGCCGTCCGCTGCGCGAGCCAGAGCGCGGCGACGAGACCGATGATGGCCAGCCCCACGATCCAGAATCGCGCCGCGCTGAGCTTGGCCATGCTAGTGCCTCCGGATGCGGACGATCTTGTAGGGCCGGCTACTGCGGTGATCGCCCGGCTTGTCGAGTACTTCCCAGATCACGTCGTCGATGCGAGCCTGAAACCGCGACAGCATGGCGGCCTGTTCGATCCGGCCGAGGATCGTGCCGTCCTTCCCGGCGAGCTCGACGAGCGCCACCTTCACATCGTTCCCGATCGGCTCCCCGTCCTCTGTGTTGCTCCACCACGCCGAAAACCCGGTCGCGGGATGCACGGCCACGGCCTTGTCGGTCGCCGGATCGCTCTCGGTCAGGTCGAACTTGAAGGGCCAGTCTTCCCAGGGAGACACCTCGCCCAGTTCGCGCGGCTTCATGACCTTCTCCTTACGGTGATGAGCAGGGCGTCCCCGCTCCGCACGGCGATGGCGATCGCTCGGCCACTGCGATCGGTGACCTGCAAGTTGAGGAGACGATGGCCGCCAAAGACGGTCTCCCATGGCACGACCCCCACGGTCCGGAGGCCGCGGAGCCACTCGGTGGGGACCACGCCGGCGGCGGCAAGGCCCGCGGTCGTCTCCAGCGGGATGGCGGTGGCCGTGGCTAGCCGCTGGAAGCTTTCGTAGGCCGCCGGCGAGAGCGAGCGAAGCGCGGCGAGCGATGCCAGGGGAAGCGCGGCGGCCGCGTCGACCCGACCGAGCGCCTCCACCATCGATTCCACCGCGCCGCGTGGGCCCGTCAGGGTCTCGATGGGAAAGACCGCGCCGTTGGTCATCGCCTGCAGCACTTCAAACGCCGGCGCGTACACTGGACCCATCCGAGCCAGGGTCTCGACCGCCACGGCCGCCGCGGTCCGGGCCTCACCCAACGCCTCGATCGGCACCACCGCCATCTGGCTCACCGCCGTCAGGCCGAGGGCCTCCCAGGGCACCACGCCGCCCAAGGCGAGAAGCCCGAGCGCCTCCACCGAGAGATCGGCCGCGCGCTGCACGCCAAGCAGCGTCTCCCAGCCGGTGAGTCCACTGGCCTGAAGTCCCGTGAGGGATTCGATCGGGACCAGCACGGGGGGCGCAAGCCGCTGCAGCACCTCGAGTATCGCGGTGCGGTCGACGCGGATCAGGCCCGTGGCCTCGAGGGGGACGACGCCCGGGCTTAACAGCTGTTGCAGCGCGTCGAGCGCTGTCGCGCCGTCCTGGGTGATTGCGCGCAGCCACTCGACCGACACGGCCACGCTCGCACCGATCGCCGTGAGGGACTCGAAGGGTAGGGAGGAGAGACTCCGCATCTGGGCCTCGGCCGACCAGGGCACGGCGGCCCCACTTCGGATCTGCGCCGGACTCTCGATCGGGCTCGTCTCGACCGAGGCCACGCCCAGCAACCACTCGAGCGGAACGATCACCCCGGCGCGGAGCGTCGTCAGCGCTTCCCAGGGCCACGCGCCACCCTGTGCGATCAGCTGACACGCCTCGAACGGGAGGATGATCGCCGGATGCAGGAGCGCGAGCGCCTCAAGCGACAGCGCGGCTGGTCCGCGGATCCCGAGCAGCGTTTCGATCGGGGCCGCGCGCCCCGCCGCCACCCCCAGTACGGTCTCGGCCGGTGACACGATGGGCGCGCGCACGCCGAGCAGGCCTTCGACCGCCACCACGCCGGTCTGACTCACCGGCGTTTCGCTACTGCAGCTGGTGGGGACGCCGGCGGGGTCGTCTTCCTCGGTCGTGTCGACGTCGGTGAGGTGGTTCGCTGCGGGCGAGAGATCCGCGCCGCGATCGGCGGGCTGGAACAGCCACAGCCCTTTGAGCGCGTTCGGGATATCCGACCCGCTCGCGCCGAACGCCTCGAGGAGGGTACACACCGCGTCTTGGAAGGCGCCAATCTCCGCCGCGCCGTCCTCTGCATCTTCCGAGAAGGCCTTTCCTTGGATCCACCAGGCCGCGGCGCCCACCCCGCGCGCATGGTAGAGCGAGGCACCCACGTTGGTGTCGCCGATGGCCAGGACATCTCCCGACTCCAAGGCCCCGGTCGGATCCGTCAGGAGGTCGGCCGTTTCGACGTCATCGCGCGTCACCTGCAGTTTGCGGAGGGCGGTGTTCACGCTCCACGGCCGTTGCCGGAAGGTGAGCTTGGCGTTGGTCCCGCGGGTAATCGCCCCGCAGAGCACCGAATCCGCGGCGAACACGACGCGCACGACGGCGTCGTCACGGACGACGATCGTGAGGCCGCGAGACACGCCGCCCCCCGCAGGCCCTACCCGGAGGAGAATGCGGTCAGCGGTATCGCCGGTGGCGGCGTTGAACTCGATGCCGAAGGCCCAGGTCCCGGGGGGATCGACGCCGGACGGATCGGTGATCGTGAGGTATTGGTCGTCATCGAGTCCGGCGGCCATCGCTCAATCGCCTGGTGGCGATCGCTTACGCGATGCCGGAGGTGGTCCCGCAGACACGGCAGGTGGCGGGCCCATCGGGGAGCTCCGCGCCACACCCGCCGCGGGTGGCGCGGTCGTAGCCGAGGCCGGTCGCGCGGGCGAGGGCGCTCTTACTCCGGCGACACAGCTCCAGGTCCTGCTCGATGCGCGCGATGTCCCGCGCGCCGAAGAATTCGGAGGTCTCCGCCTGACCGTTGAACTCGAAGGCGAACATCCCGCCGTCCCATGGGACGCGCGGCCCCGGACAGTTCCGCACTATGTCCCCGTGCTCACGTAGACGGAGGCGATGTTCCACCAGAGCGGCGTGCTGAGGGCCGGCGGATCCTTGATCCCGCCGCCAAAGGTCGGCTGAATTTCAATGCCCTCCCAGCGGCGCACATCGCCGGGATTGAACATCCGGATGTTGTTCTCCCACCCGTAGCTGAAGTTCTGTTTCACCCCATCAACCCAGACGTCGACGCGCCCGTTGGTCGAGCCGGCCGGATTCTCGGGGGTAAGCAGCCATTCGATGTCGTGGTACTGCCCATCCACCAGGTTGACGGCCCCAGTGCTCGGGCGGTGGAACAAGCTTAAGCCCGGCTCGCCGGTACCCTGCCACCCGGCCGAAGCGGTCATCGACGTCGGGCTGTCGGTTTCCATCAAGTTGAAGCCGGTATAGTGGTTGTCCGTCGCGGAGGAATTCCGCACGAACATCAGCTTGGTGCCGCCGTTGCCCATGTTGCTCCACCGGGCATCGATCTTCATGCGAACCCGGACGTAGAGGCGCGCGCCGGAGCCGAAGTTCCCGCCGCCGAAGAGCCAGACCGGCGCGTTCCCGCCCAGGTGTTCCCCATTCGAGATCGCGGGGAACTGAATGCGGAGCACCGTCGACCCGTAGGGCGCGTCGGAATCCTGCACCGTGAAGGCGTTGTTGGCGTCGATCGTCCCGCCGGTGACCCGGCTGTTCCAGCCGTTCAAGGAGGTGTTGATCGGGGGCACGAAGTCGAACTTCGTGGCCATCGCCGTCAGGAAGCCGGAGGGCTGATTCGCGCCCGGACCCACCACCCCCGGCGGAACCGGGGGCGAGGCCGGCACGGTGTCTTGCGCCGGTGGGGTGGAGGGCGTCGAATCGGGGCGCGGACCAGGAGTGGGTTCTGCCGTCGACCCATACCAGCATTCTTTCCCTACCCCGACCGCGGGGTCGCCGAAGACGGCGTTCGTGCAGGGGGTGCCACCCGCCAGGGTCTTCACGACGTTGAGCGTGGGCGTGCCGTAGCGTACCTGGCGCGTGCCCGTGAACGCGCAAACGCCACCCTCTTCCGCGCAGCGCGCCCAGGTCGCGGGCGCTGGTTCGGGGACAGGGGTCGGCGTGGAGGGCGGCGCCGGTGGGGGAGGTGGCGTCGGCGCGACAGCGCAGGTGCGCCGCGCGTAATCGATCCCGAGCTCCCGCTCGAGCCGCGCCGCGGTCGACAGTCCGGTGGCCTTGATCTTGGCAAGCGAGTCGCCTTTGGCCAGGAGCTGGGCGCAACTGAGCGGTGGCAGCTGGGCCACCGCGGCCGCCGGGAGGGAAGCGGCGGCGAGCAGGACGAGCAGGACCAGGCGACGAAGAGCGTGGTTCATCGATCAGACTCCCGCGAGCAGAATGGAGGGGGCGCGATACGTGCCCGTGAGCTGGCAGCGCGGACAGGTGTACTCGTGGTCCTCGCCGTCCAGCGGGTTGGCGAGAATCGTCTCGTTGAAATCGGCGCCACAATGCTGGCGCAGCACCACGTCGGCGAGGCTCGCGACCGCGAGCAGTTGCGCCGTGAGGAGCGCTGTGCGGATCTCGCCTCCGTCCTGGCCCGTCGGCTTGACGCGCCGCAGGAGGGCCAGCGCCGCGGTGTCGCCTGCAGCCGCATCGCGCTCCCGATCCGCCGGCGCCTCGTCGCCAGCGGTGGCGGCGGCCGCCGCCGCGGTCGTCGCCTTGGCGATCCGCTGCGTGAGCGCCTGCAGGAGCGTCTTGGCGCGCGCCGCGGTGTACGGTCGGAACGGGCCCTTGCAATGCCTGGCCACCCGGCGCACAAAGGCCGAGGCCTCGGCCGAGGTGACCGGCTTACCGGCCGTGATCGCGGCCTCGACGAGCGCCGGGTCCCGCAGGGTCGGAGCATCCATCGGTTCCTCGCTCAGGTGGTCGTGCCCGAGAGCTCGACAGTGAAGGTCGACTTGAGGGCCGCGTTGTCCGCGGCCAACGTGAGCTCCGCCCAGATGCCGATCGTCTCGCCGGCGGCCAGCGCGCCCGTGGGCACTCCCTGGCTCACGTTGTCGTCGACGAAGGTGACCGAGGCGGGCGCGGTCAGGCGGTTGGTCGCCGTGGCCGTGTCGCCCTTCGAGGGCGCGCATCCGATCCGGATCTTGCTCGAGGGATCGGCCGTCAGCTTCACGGCCGCGCTGTTGAGCGTCAGCGTACCGTGAGTGTTCTTGCCGAAGAATTTCTCGTAGCGAATCGTCTGCGCCGCGGCCGATGCGCTGTCGATGAAGAGCGCGCGGACCTCGGTGATGTTGGGCAGGAGGGTGAGCCGGATGGTCCCGCCCGCTCCCTGCTTGAGCACCACCGTTCGGGTGCCGCTCCCCGCGCTGAGCGTGGCCTTGAGGATGCGCTCCCAGGTCTTCGCGCCGGCGACGGGCGTCGCCCCGTTGTTCACCAGCGCCTCGTTGTCCCGCGCCCCGGTGGCCAACCGGCCATAGACCGTGGTCGTGCGGACGTCGGCGCCGTCGGAGACGACTTCGGCCACCGCGTTCCCGGTCAACTGGGTGAACTCGATCTTCTTCGCGGTGTCGATCGCGCCACCCTGGGTGGCGTTGTCGTCTTCCGCGTGATTCGCGGTGCCGTGGAAGACGAGCTCGGACGCGACAATACTCATGGCCTACTCCTGGTCAGGCGCACCCGCGCCAGTGAGATCAGCTGTTGCCCGGTTGGCTCTTCGCCAGCCGGAAGACGGTGGCGCCGGTGACGGCCGAGGCGAGCCCCGAGAGCCCAGTCGCGATCAGACTGGCCAGGTCGGGGGAAAGCGTCCCACCAATCGCCTTGAGCACCGCTGAGACGCCCATCCCCGCGAGCACCAGCGCGATCCGCTTCGTCCAGTCGCCGGCGGCGGCGACACCGGGCCAGCCTTTCGCGGCGAGCCAGAGCAGAGCGGAGGAGATCACGGTCGCCAAGACGAGCTGGTACTGCGTGACGAATTCGGTTAGCGAACTCGGGACGCCCGGCGGGCCGACCGCGGTCGAGTCCTGCGCGATCGCCGCGCCGCTCGGGACGGCCATCGCCAGGACCGCCAGGATCAGCGCCACACCCACCCATCGTAATGATCGCATAGCCACTCCTCGTTGAGGCGGTCAGGCCGCCGGGGTTTCCCACCAGTGCACGAAGACATCCTTCGACTGCCAGTTCCGCGTCTGCTCGAACACGCCGTCGCCGTCGCGGCTGCCGGCTTTGTTCGAGTTGCCCTCGATCGTGGTCCAGGGCGCGCGGTCGCTCGTGATGATGCCGGTGTGGGCGAAGCGCCAGACGTTCTCCCGTTCGACGTACTTCCACTGGAGGAAAAGCGCGCCGCGCGCCGGCTGCGCGCGGAGGAAGCCCTTGGCCTTCGCCGCGTCGAAGAGCGACATGCACCCCATGACACGAGGGAGCGGCCAGCGACTGCCCAACGCCCCGACGCCGGCGGTGGTCGCGAACGCCGCGCACCACGCCAGGCGCTTCGTCGGGTCCATCCCACAAGCGCGCACCAACTGATCGACCATTTCTCCGCGGTTGGCACCGTTCGTTTCCCGCACCCAGAGGTAGGACCGGGCGACGTTGATCACCGCTTCTTCGGCGAGGAGGATCATCGCGCGCCGCGCACGGCGGAGCAGTCGAGGTCGACCAGTTTCTGCAGGACAATGATTTCGCGTACCGTGCGTTCGAAACACTGCCCCACCAGCAGCACCTCGACGCGGCGATTGAGCTCCACCCGGGCCACGCTGTCGGCCTGGCGGCCGAGCACGAGCGTCTGCTCGACAATGCTGAGCCGAGCCATAAGCGTGGTGTCGGTGGTCGCGAGCTTTCGGTCCTGCGCTTGCAGCGCCGAGATGGGGGCGGAGGAGGCAATGACCTTGGCCGCCGCCGACGTCATCAGCGTGATCAGGATCGGCACCAACACCAGGAGCGGACCGCGGTACCGATCAAACAGCGCATTGAGTCGGTCCATGGGCCGATCATTCTCCCGCCATTTCACGCGCCGTTCATCCGGCACGTCAGAGCGCGCCCCCGAGCGTCGCGTATTCGGTCAGCGCGGCGGCCACCGTTTGGACGACAGCGATGAGTGCTTCGTCCGTGACCTCGGCCCCAGCGGACTGCACGGCTGCGGCGCCGAGGATGAACGTCATGCTGCTCTTCGCGAGCTCGCGCGCTTGGGCTGGATTGGCGAGGCGGCGTGCGGCCTCGAGCTGCTTCTTCCGGATCTCGGGGTCCACACCCTCCGTCGGCGACAAGCTCGCGTAGGCCACCGACGCGAAGGCCACGGTGACCCGCGCAACGAAGCTCTCCTCCTGCGCGAGTTGCAGCAGTTCCGTCGGCGTGGGCATGCCGCAAGATGGGAACGGTCCGATGGAGCGAGGAGTGGAGCGGGAAAGAATCGGTTGTCAGTCGGGCAAGCCGCGCGGAACTCAGACCCCAGCGCTCAGGGCGACAAAATCGACTGGTAGCCCCTGGATGTCGAGCACCGTATCCATCGCCACAAGCAGATTGCGGTCGCGGCGCATCAGGCGCTGGATGGTCGTAATGTCGAGCTCGGTTTCCCGAATGGCCATCGACCCGCCCAGCACAAATCCCTCGAAGGGGTACCTGCCCGGGTCGCGGCGGGCACGATCGCTGGCCGACACCCGATAGCTGGCGCTGGGGTGGCCGTTGGTGGCGAAGTAGCGGTTCACGGCTTGCACCGCCCGGGCAGGGCCGCTCCCGACGCGGAATGGGAGGGCGGCGTCAGCGTTGAGCACTTGGACGCTATCACACCAGACGGCATCCCCAGGGGTGCCGCTCGTATTGAACACCTCGATTTTTAGGGTGTGCGGGCCAGCAGCGACTGCCTCCACGCCGCTGTCGACCCGGACAAATTGATTGAGCGGGGTTACCACAGTGAAGGGGGAACCCGCGACGTGCGCACCGCCGATGGTCATCCGCACGGAGATGTAGCTGCCCGGATTGTTCTGAGCGACCCACGTGGAGAAGACCATCGGCTCTGCCACCAGCGAGTAAAACAGCTGCTCTTTGTACAGGTTGAGCCCGACCGCTGGCGCCGCCGTCGTGAGCTTCGCGGAACGCCCGCCCGTCAGAAAGAAGCCGGTGTCCGCGGTCACAGTCCCTGCGGTTGCCGTGGAAACAAACCCGTCGGGCAGGGCACCTGACCAACCAGCCATGTCCGTATTCAGGCCCAGCACATTGGTGTAAGGATCCAACGCCGCCCGCTCAAGCAGCCGACAGAGCTTGCCGTATTGCCCTAGGAGGCTCGGCGAATCGATATAGAGCAGCTCTTCCTTGGCGGCCGACCGGAGGATGCGCACCAAGTCCCCGATCGCCAATGGGGTTGTCGTCCCCACCAGGAGCCGGGTGACCGTGGGGCTGATCACCTGAGTGTCGATGATCTCGTGGGTCGCACCCGTTGCGTCGAGGAGATAGGCCTCGTTGAACTGGTCCGCTTCTTGGGCTGGTGCTAAGCCGCCTGCCAAGTCCACCACCTCGGCGTGCGCCCCCGCCGAGACGGCGCTGATCGAGTAGATCGCCTTCCCGACCAGCGGGATGCCGGACCCCGAGCGCACCTGTGCGCGCGTCGCCTGCGGTTCCCCACTCCGGAGGCGTGTGAACTTCAGCAGGTTCTTGCGCGTCCGGATATCTGGAATCTGGGCTCCGCCACCGTAGGTGCCGACGCACAGCTGGTAGTTGGTTTCCCCGTTTCGCTCCAGCCAGATCTCCGCCGGAGCGTCCGTCTGGGCTTTGATCGCGCCCGCGATCGCGGCCGCAGCATCCCACGGCATCGACCAGGGCGGGATCTCAACGGTGATCGGCGCCGCGGGCGTGACCGTGCCGAGAACGACGTAGCTTGGGCCGTGTGCGATCACCCGGCTCGCCAGGATGATCGACGGCACCTGCCCGCCGTTGCTGAGTGCCACGACGAGAGCCGTCCCCTGATCCTCAAACACGTACCGATCCTTCCGCTGCAGGTCGAATTCGACCCCAAGCGCCGTGATCGTAATCGGTGCGCCTTCCATCGAATCGCCGTCATCGATGATGCGGAATTCTTCGCTCGTCTCACCGCCGGCGCCGTCGTCAAAAACGAACTCCAGAACCTTCTGCGGCCGGCGGAGCGCACGGTCCCGCCAAGCGCCATCGACGCTCACCACGCACCGACGCGTTACCCAGCCGGAGCTGGCGATTTCCTCAGTAATGCTTGGTCGAGGCGTCTCCAGAATGGGGACGCGGACCTCGCGATCGCCGCCGTTGCAGGCGAGATCACTCCGGAGCCAGCACGCCAGGAAGGGACCCGACGGCACTTAGTAGTACCCTGCGGCCAGCGCCCGCGTGTGCAGGTTGGGCAGAAGCCGCATCGTGCGGAGGCTGGCCGCCAGAGTACTGCCCACCGCATGCGCCGCATCGCCGAGAGTAACATCGGTCGTCGAGAGGGAAGGGACCGTCGCGACCGCGGAGGAGAAGGCGCCGAAACCGGTGCCGACGTCGAGTGCCACCTGGCCACCCGTGGTTAGAAGTCCCTTCAGGTGGGCGGCGAACCGAATCACGTTCCCGCCCGGAATGTTCTGCACAGCCTCCTGGCTCGTCCCGGTCGCGTCGCTGAGCTTCACCGCCAGCTGGCGGGTCGTCTGTTTGAAATAGGCCTCGATTCGCGCGGCCGCGTTCCCGAACGTTCCTGCATAAGGCGTATAGCCGAGATCGCCCGAGGCATCCATCCAGTCTGCGCGGTGGATGGCGCCATAGAGCGTGAGTTGGTCCGGCAGGGCGGTCAGGCACTGGAGGGTGGCGCTCAACGCATCGCGGTTCCGCGTGACGGCGGCGGTCGTGGTCGGGATGTCTGAAGTCCCGAACTTCGCACTTCCTTCATTCTGCACGAAATCGACTGCGATGCTGTCGCCACTCGTGACGATTCGGAAACCCACGGTGGGATTGGCCAGTGTTTGGGTCGGGATCCCTACTCGCACGAAGCCCGCGGTCATGAGTCCTGCGAGCGCGGTCCACGTCGCCCCGTTATCCATCGTCATCTGAATGGTGCCGGCGCCGACCAACCGCCGGACCCGCGCCACCAGCCACCGCGCGCTCGAGCCGAGTGTGATTGCCTGCAGGCAGGTGGCGTTGGCGGCCGTCGCGGTCAGGCGCGAGGCTGCATTCACCACGCCGTCGGCCCCCACCTGGTCCTTCGCGGCCGTGCAGTTCGCCTTGGTCCAGGCCGCATTCGTCAGGTCGCGGTTCCAAAGGACGACGTTGGTGCGTGCGGGCTCGAGCAGGAGACCCAAACTATCGAAGATTCCGTTGGTCGCATCATCGTCCATCTGCCAGGCTGGCGCGTAGGGCGCCGCCAGCAGCACGCGGCCGGCGTCGTCAAGCCGGGTCTTGAGCGTGGAGCGGACCAGAGTGAGGGGCTGACGGGTGCGGGCTCGGAGTCGCCGGTCGGAAGCGTCCCAGCTGAAGAGCGCGCGCGAGACGACGTCCTCGTCGCCGAAGTCGTAGCCGGGTCCGGTCACGGCGCCATCCCCCAGCGAGGCACCGCATAGAACTCACCGACCCCCGATGAGAGTTCCACTGTGCCAAAACTCCCCTGCGCGCGCCAGCCGTATTCGGGGGACAATCCGGCTTTCGGGAAGTCGCCGGCGGTGAGTTGCCCGAGCAGGGGAGTCGGGGCGCCCCCACTGGTCACCTTTTCCGCGGTTTGCTCCTCGCCGTCGATGATCGCGTACTCAGCGTCCGTCAGACCCCCGGCGAAGGTCATCGCGGCCACGGCCTCACCTGACGCCCGTCGGAACGTGATGGTGAAGGGATCAGCCGCCGGGCCGTGGATCTCCATCCGCCAGCCACATGGTACGTTGCCGATCGCGAACGGAACCCGCGCCGGTCCGACGGCGAATTGCAGCGGCGTGATCTGACGCCACGCCGGATCTTCGCACAGCAGGCTCCATTGGAACTCACTGGATATCGGGGCGTACCGGCCGCCGCGCGGGATGAACTGGAGCTTGAGCGTCGTGCCGAGGATCTCCCGGGCGATCCCAGCGCCGTTGTCGATGCGGAGCCAGGTCGCTCCGGCCACCAGGTCGACGAATGCGTCCTCGGCCGCGACCCGCGCGGCGGCCGTACTCGCGCGCACCACCCCGTTCGCGTTGAGCGTCCGCGGGCTGCGTTCAGCCAACCCGGCCCGGCGCCCGCCCATGCGTCCGGGGATCCGGACGAGCGGAAACGCACGCTCCGGCAGGAAGAGGCGATCGGGGAACTCCAAATCGATGCCGAGGTCGACTTGGAGGTTGACGCCGTTCGCGAAGGAGGCGGGGGGCATTAGGTGATGTCCGTTCCCATGGTCCGTCGCCGGAAGCGAAACTCGTCGCCCCACTGCTGCTTCGCCTTCTCGAGCGTCCGCTCCACCAATCGATCGACATCCTCTTCGCTGCTGATCTCCAGGACCAGGTCCCCCTGCACGATTAGGGTCCGGCCCCGCTCCAAATCGCCGAGCAGGTCTCCGCGCGAACCTGCGAGGCTGCGCTCCGCCGTGGTGAACAACCCCTGGACCCCCAGCCCCGTGACCGCTGTCGACGCGGCGACGATACGAGCGGTGTCTGCGGAGATGCTCTCTAGGTGCGCGTCGATCGACGACAGTATCTGACCGGCGAACGAGTCTTCCGGGAGCTCGATGGTGCCGATGCCCCCCC
>JABFSM010000047.1 GCA_013140635.1 Gemmatimonadales bacterium | reverse complement strand
AGATCGAGGAGGGACGGGCGCACCTGGAGCGCGCCTTCGCCCGCGATCCGTATCATATCTGGTACAAGAACACGCTCGACCTGCTCGACCAGCTCAAGACCTTTCGAACGGTCAGCACGCCCCGGTTCCAGATCGTGGCCCCGGCGGCGGAGGTCGACCTGCTGGCGCTCTACCTCGGGCCCCTCCTCGAAGAGGCGTACGATTCGCTCGCCGCCCGGTACGAGTACCGCCCCCCCCCGCCGGTCCGCATCGAGCTGTACCGGCGGCACGCCGACTTCTCCGTCCGCACCGTCGGGCTGGCCGGCCTTGGGGCGTTAGGCGTGAGCTTCGGCACGGTGTTGGTGATGGACGCCCCCTCCGCCCGCGATCCGGGGTCGTTCAACTGGGGCACGACCGCGTGGCACGAACTGGCCCACACCTTTACACTCGGGCTCTCGGCGCACCGGGTGCCCCGATGGTTTTCGGAGGGACTCTCGGTCTTGGAGGAGCGGCGCGCGCGGCGCGGCTGGGGCGCCGACCCGACTCCGGAGTTCCTTGCCTTCTTCAAAGCCCAGCGATTGCTGCCGGTGAGCCGCCTCAACGACGGCTTCGTCCGCCCGTCGCATCCCGCCGAGATCGAGTTCAGCTATTACCAGGCGTCGCTTCTTTGCGAGATGATCGAGCAGCAATGGGGACGAGGCGCGCTGGTCGCGATGCTCAAGGCGTACCGCGACGGCCAGGATACTCCGGAAATCTTTGCCGCGGTGCTCAAACTCACGCCCAACGGGCTGGTCGAGCGGTTCGAGTCGTGGCTCCGCGCCCGGTTCGTCGGGCCCCTCGGGGCCATTGCCCCATGGAGCGGACGGGGGCCCGCTACCGGAGAGTTTCGGGATCTCCTCAGGAGCGCCCGGACGATGGTGGCGGCTGGACGGACGGAGGAAGCGCGGCGGGTACTGGAGCGGGCGGAGGCGCTCTTTCCGGAGTATGCCGGGCCCGATGCGCCGGCGCTCGGTCTTGGGCATCTTCTGAAGGAACGGGGTGACATCCGGGGCGCGGCAACGGCCCTGGCGCGGCACAATGGGCGAGACGAGACCGCGCTCGACTCGAACACCGAAGAAGCGGCGCTCCGGGAACAGACTGGCGACCTGCCCGGTGCGGTGGCCGCGCTGGAACGGCTGATCTGGATCTCGCCCTACGATCCGGCGATGCACACCCGGCTGGCCGATCTGCTCGACCGGCGCGGTGACTTTCCGCGGGCGGTGCGGGAACGGCGCGCGGCGCTGGCGGCCGGCCCGCCGGATCGTCTCGAGGCGAGGTACCAGTTGGCTCGCGCGCTCCTCCAAGCGGGAGATGCGGCGTCCGCCAGGCGCGAAATCCTCGGCGTGCTCGAGGCGGCGCCGGGATTCGAGAAGGCGCAGACCTTATTGCTGGAACTCCGAAAGAAACCGCCGGAAGGGAGGACGCCATGAAGCGAAGGTATCCGATCGTCGCGGCGGCGCTCCTCTTGGCCATTCCGCTCTTCCTCCTCGCTCAGGGGCGGAGCAGGCGGTTCTCGCCCGAGGAGCTTCCACCCAACCCGCCCTACGACGGGCGCATCACGTACGCCCGGATCAGGTACGCCGCGCCCGGCCTCGAATTCGGGTTTCAGGGACGCGATCCGAAGTGGGACCATGACTATCCTCGTTCCGACCGGCACTTCCCGAAGATTCTGGAAGAGCTGACCTCGATCCGGGTGCGCCCGGACCTGAGCGCCATTCTGACGCTCGACGATCCGGAGCTGATGAAGTACCCCTTCGCTTACATCTGCGAAACGGGGTACTGGCGGCCAAACGACGCGGAGGTACTGGGACTCCGGAATTACCTGCTTAAGGGCGGGTTTCTCATCGTCGACGACTTCGAGGGGAACCAGTGGTACAACACCGAGGCGCAGTTCCGGCGCGTCCTCCCGGAAGCGCGGCTGATTCCGCTCACGCCGGGCATGCCGGTCTTCGATTCGTTCTATCACATTACGTCGCTTACGTACAACCATCCGGTGTACGGTGTGCCGGCTTCGTTTTTCGGCATCTTCGAAGACAACGATCCCACGAAGCGGCTGCTGGTAGTCGTGAATTACAACTTCGATGTGAGTGAGTACTGGGAGTTTTCCGACGAGGGCTATTACGCCGTTGATCTGACCAACGAAGCGTACAAGCTCGGCGTGAACTACGTCATTTACACGCTTTCCCATTGAATCGAAAGGACGCCGCGTGACGCTCGCTTCCTCCCCCCCCGCCCCGAGTCCGACCGACGATGGGGCGCTCGCCGAACGGTTGGCCGCGGCGCGGGGCCGAGTCCTTTTGGAATTGCGCAAGACCATCGTCGGACAGGATGCGGTCATCGAACAGGCGCTCGTCGCGCTGCTGGCCGGCGGGAACTGTCTGCTCGTCGGGGTGCCTGGGCTCGCGAAGACGCTGCTGGTGCACTCGCTCGCGCACGCTCTCGATCTTCGGTTTTCGCGGATCCAATTCACGCCCGACCTGATGCCCTCGGACGTGACCGGTACCGACGTTATCCAAGAAGACGCGGCCACCGGCAGGCGGAAGCTCGAGTTCATGCGCGGCCCGATCTTCGCCAACGTGGTTCTTGCCGACGAGATCAACCGGACGCCGCCCAAGACCCAAGCCGCCCTTCTCGAGGCCATGCAGGAGCGCCGAGTGACGGTGATGGGAAAGACGTACGAACTGGAGCCGCCATTCTTCGTCTTCGCCACCCAGAATCCGATCGAGCTCGAGGGCACCTATCCGTTGCCCGAAGCGCAACTCGACCGCTTCATGCTCGAGGTGATTCTCGACTACCTCCCGATGGCCGACGAGATGGCGGTGGTGCGCGCCACGACCGCCGCGCCGCCGGAGGCGATCCGTCCGGTGGTTTCCCGGGAGGATATCCTGGCCTTTCAAGGGTTGGTGCGGCGCGTGCCGGTGGCCGATGCGGTGACCGAATATGCGGTTAGGCTCGTCCGGCTCACCCGACCGACCGAGCCCGGCGCCCCCGACTTCGTCGGGCATTTCGTGGCGTACGGCGCCAGCGTGCGGGCGGCGCAGGCGTTGGTGCTCGGCGGCAAGGCGCGCGCCCTCTTGCAGGGCCGGGCGCATGTCACGCTCGAGGACATTCGCGCCCTAGCGCCGGCGGTTTTCCGGCACCGGATCCTGCTCAACTTCCAGGCCAAGTCGGAGCGGGTCACCACCGACCAGATCACCGAACGACTCCTCGCCGGCGCCCCGGTTCCGCGGTCCGGCCTCTAGCGATGTCCTCCGTCACCGCACCAGCCGCGCTCCTCGACCCGAAGCTTCTGGCCGGGATCGGAGACCTCGCCCTCCTCGCGCGGATGGTGGTCGACGGATTCATGCACGGGCTCCACCGGTCGCGACGGGTCGGTCTCTCGCTCGACTTTGCCGCGCATCGCGCCTATCAGCCTGGCGACGACATCCGCCGCATCGACTGGCGGGTGTTCGGGCGGACCGACCGGTTCTACGTGAAGGAGTACGAGGCCGACACCAACGCGGCGGTAACCTTCGCGCTCGACGCATCGGCGTCGATGGACTTCGGAAGCGGTCCGGTGACGAAGTTCGACTACGGGCGCTTTCTCATCGCATCGCTCGCCTGGCTCTCCCAGCACCAGGGCGACCGGGTCGGGCTCGTCACCTTCGCCAAGGATGTCTTGGAGGTGGTGCCGCCGTCGACCCGGCATCTCGATCTCATTTTGCACACGCTCGGGCGCGCGAAGGCCGCCGGCGCCGGCACCCTCCCGACGGTGCTCTCGCGCACCGCCAACATTACGTCGCGCGCCGGCATCGTGGTGATCGTCTCCGACTGCTACGAGGATCCGGCGCTGCTCCAGCGCGGAGTCGGCACGCTCAGGGCGCGGGGGCACGATGTCATTCTCTTCCGCCTGCTCGACCCGGCGGAACGGGATCTTCCCGGTGAAGGGGCGGCCACCTTCGAAGACGCCGAGACCGGCGACCGACTGCCGCTCCGCCCCGAAGCGCTGCGCGAGAAGTATCGGTCCGAGCTGGCGGCCCACGAGGCCGAGCTTACGCGCCGGCTGGGCCAGGACGGGGCGGACCACGTCGAGCTGAGCACCGACCGGCCTCTCGATCATGCGCTCCACGCCTATCTCGAACGGCGCCTTGCCACGAGCCGGGTGCGCTGATGGGACTCGGCTTCCTGATTCCGGCCTTTCTCGCGGGGCTCGGCGCGCTCCTCGTGCCGATCGTGCTTCACCTCCGGCACCGCGAGCGCGACAAGCCGCTTCGGTTCCCCTCGCTCATGTTTCTCCGCCGGATCCCGATCCGAACGGCGCAGCGCCGGCGCATCACCGACTGGCTCCTGCTGGCGCTCCGGGCCGGGGTGCTGGCGCTGCTGGTGATGGCGTTCGCGCGCCCCTTCGTGGGCCCCGCGGTGGTGGCCCGTCAGGCAGTGCCCGCCCGGACCGTGGTGGTGCTCCTCGACCGGTCGCTCAGCATGGGGCATCGCGCCGTCTGGCCGGTGGCGCTCGACTCGGCGCGCCAGGTCGTCAACGGGCTCGGGCCCGAAGACCGGGTGGCGGTGGTCCTCTTCGACGAAGAGGCCGAGGTGGCGCAGCCCCTCGGTACCGACCGCGCGCTGGCGCTCGCGGCAATCGATGCCGCGCGGCCGTCGTTGCGAGGCACCCGC
>JABFSM010000183.1 GCA_013140635.1 Gemmatimonadales bacterium | reverse complement strand
ATGTAGACCGTTCCCCTCTGATCGGCGATCGAGCGGGGGCCGTCATGGCTCGTCCCCAGACTTTGAGGCAGATCGTGCCAGTTCCGGCCACCGTCCGCGGAGAAATAGGCGAGGAGTTGGTCTACGGAATCGGGAAGGCTCGGATGCGTGCCCATTGTGGTCAGCACCGCTCCACGGTTCGTAAGCGACACCCATGGATCCTGGCATGACCTGCCTTGAAGATCCCGGCGCGCCCAAGTGCGCCCTCCGTCGAGCGAAAGCAACGTGGCGCAGCGCTCGATTGAGCGATCGCCTCCCGCCGTTGGTCCTTCGGGGAATACCCAGCCCACGGCGAGCAGGTGCCGGGGATCAGTCGGGTGCGCGGCGATGTGAGGTTCGATGAGTGCTCGGCCGAGTGGCTCCCGGCTCACGAGGATATCCTCGCCAACTTGGAGCTGTGGCGTTTGAGCCCGGAGTGTGGAGCCGTGCGCAAGGACCAGCAACCCGCACGCGCCGACGATTCTCGCTTTCACGAAGGCCTCCTGGAGTCGGGTCCGTTTCATTCGGCGCGCAATGCTATCATCGCCGGCACTCGTGTGGCCCTCGAGGCCGGGAGGTAGCTCGCCACCATAGCCACCGACAAGAACAAACCGGCGGCGGCGGCCAGCGTAATGCCATCTCTCGGGCTTACGCCAAACACGAGCGATGAGAGCAGCCTCGAGGAGGCCCACGAAAGCCCCACACCGATGGCGATGCCCACCCCGACCGGGACGAGCCCCGTCCTGAGAACGAGCCACCGGACCGAAGCCGGATCGGCCCCAAGTGCCACCCGAATGCCGATTTCCTGAGTGCGTTGCGCCACGGCGTGGCTCAACACGCCGAAGAGCCCCGAGGCGGAGAGAACGACCGCGGCGCCGGCAAAGAGGGCAATCAAGATGAAACCGAACCGCTCCGTGGAAACCGACTCGTCGAGCAGGGCCCGCACCGTGGCCATGGAGACGATCGGGATTTCTCGGTCGAGCCCCCCCACCACGGCGCGCACCGCCGGCCCCAGGGTCGCGAGCGGAACCGAGGTCCTCACCACGATCATCGCCGCGGACCGGTCATAGTCGATCGGATGGTAAAGCATGAGCTGCCCTCTCGGCTCCGCCAGGCCGAGCGCGGGCACGTCCGCCGCCACGCCCACGATCTCCATCCACTTGTCGCCGGCGATCCGCAGCCGCTTTCCGATCGGCGACTCGTTCGGCCAAAACTGCCGCGCGAATTCGCGGTTGATGATCGTGACGGAGCGTCCCGAATCCGCCGATTCGGGGCCGAAACCGGGGCCGCGCAATAACGGAAGACCCGCCACGGCAAAGTAGCTGGGGGAAACGGATGAGTTCGCAAAGAAAGAAGGGGCCCCGTCACCGAGCACACGGCCTTCGATTTCGAGCGCACCGAACATGATGCCGGTCTGCGGCGGCACGCCCGACGCCAGGCTCACGCCGGAGACGCCTGGCATGGCCCGAAGCTGGGCCTGCAGGCGGTCGGCGAAATCGCGCTTGGCCGGCGCGTTGGGAAGGCGCCATTCGGGGAAGTGAAGCTGGATGGCGACCACTTCCTCCGCGACAACGCCGGTATCTTCGCGCTGGAGCCGCAGCATGGTCCGTGCGAGGAGGCCGGCGCCGAAGAGAAGGGTGAGCGAGAGGGCCGTCTCGAGGACGACCAGCCCAAATCGCAGGCGATTGGCCTCACGGCCGGTCGAGGTCCGGACCGAGCGAAGGAGTGCCCAAGGTGCCGCCCGCCCACTCCGAGCCGCGATCAACACGCCCCCGAGCATGGCGCCAAACACCCCGGTGCCGAGCGCGGTTACCATGGCCCACCCATCGAGCTGGACCGCGACGAGGCCACGCAGAGCGGGTGGCCGATAGTGGATCAGCAACGCCAGCATGACTCGAGCGAGCCCAAGACCGAGCAGCGCTCCGCCGGCCCCGACCAGCAGCGCTTCGGCAAGACCCGAGAAAAGGAGCCGCCGCCGGGAGGCGCCAAGCGCCGATCTGAGCGCGGTCTCCGCGCGGCGCGCGGTGGCCCGGCCAAGCAGGATATGCGCGACGTTCGCGCTGGCGATGGTGAGCAGCAGGGCGACCGCGCCGAGCAGGGGGTAGAGGATAGCGGCACTTCCCTCGCTCATCAGGGCCCGGGCCGAAGAGGCCGCCGGAATCCACTTGCCGGAGGGCGCGGCCGGCTCGACGATTCCGGCGTCGACTCGCTGTAGCTCCTCGGTGAGGAGCGCCGGGGTAATCCCCGGCTTGAGGCGGCCGATCGGAAGCCCCGCCTCACCGGCCGCGGCCGCCGGGAGAGGTTCCCAAAGAGCCGATGGACGGAGAGCGCCGATGTCCCGGTCGAACACCGGAGGAGTGACACCGACGATTTCGTGAGGCACGTCATTGATGCGGACGATCTTTCCGATGACACCATGATCGCCGCCGAAGGTCCGATTCCAATAGGCATAGCTAAGCATCGCGACCTTGGGGCTCCCTTGGATCCGGTCCGCTGCCGTGAACCCACGGCCGAGCAGGGGAGGCGCACCGGCAAAATCGAAGAAGCGCTCGGTGATCCTTCGCAGCTGCACCACTTCGGCCCCCGATTCGCTGGAGAGCACTCCGGTACGCCTTCCGATTGTCTCGATGCCGGTGAGACCCCGAACGGTCTTGCTCCAGCTATCGACGCGCCGGAAACTCGGATACAGGTTGACCTGTGATGCCTTGTCCTCCATCCGGAGGATGACCAGCTCATGGGCGTTCTTGAGGGGGAGGGGATTGAGGAGAATGGCGCGTGTTATGGTCCAGAGCGCCGTCGCGGCGCCGACCCCGAGAGCAAGCGTGCCGACGGCAGTGGCGGCCACGAGCGGCTGGCGCGCCAGGCTCCGGGTCAGCAGCCGAAGATCCCGCCAGGCATCGCTGATCCGGTCCGACCAGCGTATCCGCCGTTCTCCCGCGCGGTCGTGATTCAGGCAGACCCTGCGGGTTCCCTCCAGATCACCGAAGTCGGCGATTGCCCGGCGCTGCGCTTCCTCAGGCGGGACGCCTGAACGAATCAGCTCCTCGGCCACGGCGTCGAGATGATACTGCAGCTCTTCATCCACTTCGGATGCGAGCTGGCGCGACGATCGCCAAGGGAATCGGAATCGCGGGGGCGTCATGCCTTGGCACCGCTCGCGTCGAGCACCTTGAACAGGGCGGAAGCATACGCACGCCATGCGGCCGAGGCCTCTCGGAGTTGGCGCTTTCCCTGGGGGGTAATCGAATAGAACTTGGCCCGCCGGTTGGTCTCCGAGGCTCCCCATTCCGAGGTAACCCATCCTTGGCGCTCGAGACGGTGCAGCCCTTGGTAGAGTGCCGCATCCTCCAAGCCGAAGGCACCCGAACTCTCCGCCTTGAGCCACCGGGAGATTCCGTAGCCATGCATGGGGTTCCAGGAGAGGGCCTTGAGAAGCAGGACATCCACGGAACCGGCCGGCAGATCGAGAGCACGCAGGGTCATTGGGGTCTCCTTGGTCTCCTCACGTTGTGAGGGGAAGATAGCTATCGACCCCTCACGACACAAGGGGAGCACGGGAGCATGACTCCATCGGAGGCAGGAGCGTTGACCAACTCCGCGCAACTCCGGTAGATTGAACGGCTTCGCCCCCGTAGCTCAGGTGGATAGAGCAGCGGTTTCCTAAACCGTTGGCCGGGCGTTCGAGTCGCCCCGGGGGCACTCGGCGCCCGAAGCCCGACATGAGATAATGATGGCTAAGACCGTGGACGTTCCCGTGACCGCTCCGGCTTCTGAACCGACAACCGAACACCATCCCGCGGCGCTGGTTTGGCTGCAGAGGAACAGCAAGGTCGTCTCCTACGCTGCCGTCGCCGTGGGGGTCATCATCATCGGGGGATGGCTCTTCATCGAAACAGGGCAGCGCAAGGCCACGGCGGCCTTCGATGCCCTCGATCGGGCTCGGACGGCGGCCGCAGCGGGGAACCTCCCGACTGCCTCCGCGGAGTTCCAACGGGTGGCCCAGAACTTTGCCGGTACCGAGGCTGGGTATCAGGCGGAGCTGGCCCTGAACGAGGTCCGGCTGGCGTCGGGCCAGGCCCAGATTGCCGCCGACGAACTCAGGAAGTTTGCCGACAAGAACCCGCCGGCTTTCTACGCAGCCGGCGCTTGGTTCATGCTGGGGGGCGCTCTCGAGAACCTCAAGAAGTTCGACGAAGCCGCCGCGGCCTATGCCAAATCGGCGGAGCGGGCCGAGGAACCGTACCGGAAGGTCGACGGGCTGCTCGGCGCCGCGCGGGCATACCACCTGGCCGGTAAGGAAAAGGAATCGGTCGACGTCCTCCGGGGGATCGTCAGCAAGTACGGGAAGGACACACCAGGGGTGGCCGAGGCCGAGGTTCGTTTGGCTGAGAGAACCCAGGGACGGTCGTAGTAGTCTGATAGAGGATCGATCGGTAAAGGGCCCGGCAGGAGCGCCGGGCCTTTTCTTTGGTTGGGTGTATATAGTACGTATAAGATGTATTATGTAAAGTTAGTTCGTTGATAAGTGGGGATAACTCTCCGAATGTTCCGCAATACCTTATATGTCATAGACTTAGTAGGCTGTCGCTTGGCGGGTTGTACTGGCAGGTAGCTGTTAGCTTGGGCTGATTAGTCCCTCCCCCTCAAACACCATCCTGCCCTCCCCACAGAGCCAAGGGCCGACAGCCCGCCTTCCCTCAATCCTGCCGGCCACCGAGAAGACGTTTCCGTGCCAGGACGCGATCCGAACCGGGAGCTCTACCAACCCTCGCTCGGCCAGGGCGAAAGCCGCTCCGACCGTACCGGTTCCGCAGGCCATCGTCTCTCCCTCCACCCCGCGTTCATAGGTCCTGACGCGCCAGGCAACGCCCCCGCCGGTGCTTGAATCCCGGCCAACGAAGTTGATATTCGCCCCGCCGGGGGCAAAGGCGGGATCCCGGCGCAGCTCCCGGCCACGGCCAACCACGTCGGTCGAGGCGAGATCGTCCACCAGAACGACCCCATGGGGAACGCCGACCGTGCATCGGGTGACCCAATGTTCGCCGGGACGGAGCGGCACATCGACCAGCGCGGGGAGATCGAAGTCGTTGAGGAGAAGTTCCGCCATCCACCCCGGCCCGACGCACCGGGTTTGGAGGGTGCCGCTTTCGGTGTAGAGGCTCATCTCGGTGCCGGCCACCAGGCCGATTCTGTGGGCCAGTCGAGTGCTACAGAGGGCCGCGTTGCCGCACATGCCGGCGGGCGATCCGTCGTTGTTGAAGAAGGTCATCCGCACCCCGTCCCGGCCTTCGGGGGTGAGAATCACCAGTCCATCCGCCCCTACCCCGGTGCGGCGGTCGCAGGCGGCGCGGATTGCCTCCGGGGTCCAGTCCGCCACGGTGGTTTCCCGCCCATCAAGGGCAACGAAGTCGTTGCCCGACCCGGTCATCTTATAGAAGTGAACCGGTCTCATAGCCGACCGAAGATACTGGCGAGCCGAAGCCACCAGACCATCCAGATTGCCTCGCGAACGATGGCCCGGCTCATCTTGCTGTTTCCTTCTACCCGATCGGTGAAAACGATCGGCACCTCGACCAGGCGGAATCCCTTCTTCCACGCCCGGAAGCTGATCTCGATTTGAAAGGCATAGCCGTTCGATCGAACCCGTTCGAGGGGGAGCGCAGCGAGTACCTCCCGGCGAAAGAGCTTGAAGCCGCCGGTGCCGTCGGTCAGTTGCAGGCCGGTAATCCATCGAACATAGGCGTTGGCGAAGATCGACAGGAGCAGCCTCGAGATCGGCCAGTTGATGACATTGACGCCCGACTTGTAGCGTGACCCAAGCACCAGGTCCGCCCCGGCGGCGGCGGCCATCAGTTCCGGCAGATACTTCGGATCGTGGGAGAAGTCGGCGTCCATTTCGAGGATGAAATCGTATTCCCGTGTGAGAGCCCAGTTGAACCCGGCCAGATAGGCTCGGCCCAGTCCCTCCTTTCCCGGGCGGTGGAGCACATGCACGCGCGGGTTGAGCCCCGCCAGATCGGTCGCGAGTCTTCCGGTTCCGTCCGGTGAATTGTCGTCGACGACGAGGACCTCGAGCCGCGGGTCCTGGGCCAGAATCTGCGGAACGATCCGCGGCAGATTCGGGCTCTCGTTGTACGTCGGCAGAATGACGAGAAACCGCTCAGCCATGTGCGGCGCCGCGCCTGCGAAGGAGTGGAAACAGAATCATTCCCGCGACGACGGCGAGAGAGAGGAAGGAGATCAACTTTCCGCGGTCATACTCGGCGGACCGGAATTCGAATGCGATCCGCTTGGCTCCGGGCGGCACAACCGCCGAAAGCATCGTCTTCTGGCCGCGCAAAAGAGGGGCAGCCTGCCCATCCACCGTTACCCGCCAGTCCTTATACCAGTTTTCCGCCACCACGAGGTAGAGCGGCCGCTCGTCGCTGCCCTCGACCGTTACCTCGATCCTTCCCGGCTCCCATGAAGCGAGCGTAGCGGTGGCGGTCGGTCCTGGCGGAAGGCTATCGCCGAGGGGAGCGGGACTTACCTCCGCGCCTTCGGGATAGAGGACCGCGTGGAGCACCGGAAACCGAGGATCACTGACTGTCTGCGCCAGCTGCTCCTCCGGTACCTTGGCCGCCGCGGACATGAGCCGAGCATAGGGCGGAATGGTGTCGGCCTCGTAGAGAATCCCGCTCGATCCGACCCGAGTGGTGAGCGGCCCCTTGACGAGATGGTATCCAGGCAGCGCCTGCGCCTTCCGAAAGGTGATGTAGCGAACCGCGAAGAGCTTCAGAAGGTTCAGATTCAGCTGTCGGCTCCAAACGTTCTTTTCGCCCCAGAGCTCGTCGAAGTTCCGTAGCTCGTTGCCGTGATAGCCGAAGAGCTGCGGGATCTTCTGCCCCATGACCCATGATCCGGGGTACACGCTGAGACCCTCGTAGTCTCCCCTGGGGTCCCAGAGGCGGAACGGCAGCGGCGTTTTCTTCATTTCAGTCGTGAGTTCGTCGGGGCCGAACAGTTGTTCGGCGGTTCCACCAAAGACGAAGAACCGGCGATTGACGCTCCAGAGATCGGCCACAAGAACCACCAGAACGAGCCCGACCGCCGCGCTGCCTCGGAGGCGTTTGGTCGTGACCGCGAAGAGCGCCCCACCGCCGAGAAGAGCAAACAGCAGGAGACGAATCCCCCCTGCCCTGATCTCTTCCGCGTTGGCGAATACCTGCTGAACCCGCCCGGGATGCGCGAGGGTCTCGGCGACTCCCCCGAGCGCTCCCATTGCGCCGAAGAGGCCGATTGCCGCAAAGAACCCCGCGCCGACCAGCACTCGACGGACTGGTATTTCGCCTCGCAAGAGCCGCTCAAGGCCGAACCCGGCAAAAACCGCAATCGGCAGCGCGACCAGATAGAGCGCCATCGCGGGGGCTCGCACCTGCTTCATCTTGGGCATCAGCTCGTACCAGAGCCGATAGAATGGCGTGTGGCCCCCGAGCGAGACCAGCAGAAAGAGGAGTCCGATTCCGACGAGAACCCACCGTTCCCGCCGGGCGCTCGCCGAGCCGATGCCGCAAATGGCCAGCAGGATCACCACGACACCGACATGTTCGGTGTGGTGTTTGAGCGGGTTGGTACCGGTGTACGAGTCCAGAATGCCATTGATCTGCGGATAGAACGCGCTCCACAACTCGCCCAGCGGCAGCGCATAGCTCGTGGCGTACTCCCAGCCCGAACTCGGCCCTCCTCCGGCACGGGGCGAGAACGGGATGTACGCGGCGAACGGCAGGGCCTGGATAGCGTAGATCCCGAATCCGAGAACCACCACCGCCGCGCTGAGCGCAAGGAACTTCCACCGTTCGACACCCTCCGGCTTCGCTTCACTCCAGAAGACAAGAAAGAATGTCCAAATGCCGGCCGCCACGAGCAGGTAGTAGCTCACCTGTGGGTGACCGTGAAGGGAGAGCCCAATCGTCAGTGCCGCTGCACCGAACGCGGGAATGCTCCGGCCGCGAATGCCCTTCATGAGCGCAAGAAAGAGAAGCGGAGCCAAGGAATAGACGAAAATTTTCCCGTCATGGCCGGGGCTCACCAGCGAGGCAACGATACCGGTGAGTTGATAGGAGAGCCCGGCCGTGAGCGCGCCCGCCCAACTGGCTTTGAGTGCGCGGGTAAACGCATAGGCCGAAATGCCGGCGAGGACCAGATGACTGGCGAAGGTGAGATTGAGAGCGGGGCCAAAGTCGAGCACCCACCGCACCCAAGCGGTCGGGTAGAAGATGTCCCCGTGCATCCCGCCCACGTAGGGCATTCCGCCGAAGATGTACGGGTTCCAGAGCGGGATCGTGTGATGTTGCCGCCAATACTCGGCACCGAAACTTCGAAAGGCATGCCCTGCCACGAATTGGTCGGAGCCGAAGCTGGCGATGACCTGGCCGGTGAGCATCGGCCAGCACAATGTGAGGGCGGCGGCCAAGAAGACGGCGGCGGCGACAAGGTGCTCGCGCCGCGGTGCCCAATCGTAGTCTGTCTTCCCGCCAGCCGCGTCAGATTGCGCCATTGCCGGTCCTTAGTTCGTTAGTGCCGGAGAAGAACTTCTCGAAAAACAACACCAAGTCAGCCGGGATCGCCAGGCGGCCGCCAGCGGTCGGGGGCGGGCCGGCCTACCCCGAGCGCCACCGGGATCAGCCCGCACAATTCGACGAGGGTCATCCAGAGGCGGGAAACGACGGCGACAGCCGGCGAGAGCCCCGCCGGAAGATAAGGTGCGAGGAGGAGGGTCAGGATACCTTCGCGAACACCCAGCCCGCCCGGCGCGAAGAGAGCGAGGAGCCCGATCAGATACGCTGCACCATATGCCGCGGTAACCGGCAAGAACGGGCCGGCCGGCAGCCCGAGGCCCACGGTCATGCACCAGAACGCGGCGCCATAGAGCACCCAGGCGACGACATACGCGCCAAAGAGGCCGAGGGCCGCCGGGAACGACAGTACGAAGGCAAGAGGGGGGCGGCGAAGAAGGCGGAGTCCCCAATTGAGGAGCCTCGTGAAGAGCGGCGGATATAGAATGACGGCGCAGACGCAAAGACCCACGGCGATCGCGACGGCCGGCAACTGCCCCCATACCCCCGCTCCGAGCACGAGGCTGATGAAGACCGCGCCAGGCACGATGGTGAACGCCTGGTGCAGCACTGATGACGCCATGGCGGCGGGCACTGGCACACCTTCGTCCCGAAGGAGGTAGGCCATTCCCATGACCGCCCAGACCTTGCCCGGGATGTACTTGCCGAGGTTGGCAAGCATCGATACCCGGTACGCCTTGGCAAAGGAGATGCTGAATCCGGAGACGATTCTGAGCAGCGTGCGCCACAGCTCGAAGAGGAGGACGACGTCGAGCCAGATCAGCGCCGCGGAGAGCGCCAACCATCCGGGGCGCAGGCGCCAGTCGAAGGCGCCGATCGCGCCCCACTGCCGATAGAGCGATCGGGCGACGAAATAGCCGATCGCTCCGCTCAGCACTATTCCCACGGCCACTTTCCACCGATTGGTCGTGGGCTGCATTGGGCCGTCCTTGATGGTCAAGGCATTCCGCTCGTGAGACCGGTGGCAGGGTACCGGGGGGAAGCGCGGGCGTCAAGCCGCCGTCGAGGGCGGTTGCGCATGACGTGCGACCCGGAGATTTTGGGGCACCAAGGGGCTGGGACATGGCCGGTTACACCGTTCGTCCATACCGGGATTCTCCGGCCGCGCGCGCGGCCCTCTTCGACTTCTATCGTGCAGCGTACGCCGGCATGCCGGAGTTCCTCGACCCCGCGCGGTTCGAGTGGCAGACCGTTGCCAATCCCCTCGTCGGCCCCGGCAAGGACTACCTCTTCCTCCTCCACGACGAGGCGGGAAAGATCGTCGGGCAGAACCTGCTCATTCCCTATCGGCTGGTCATCGACGGCGAGACGCGTGACGCGCTCTGCAGCACCAATCTGGTCGTGCTCCCGGGGTTGGTGGGAAAGCGACTGGGGCACCTGCTGATCGAGCGCCACGAACAGGAGGGCGAGATCTGCTTTGCGGTCGGCATTACCCCCGCATCGTCTCGGGCCTTTCAAAAACGAGGGTGGGTGCCGTTCGACGACGCCCGGCTCCACGCCCAGTTTCGGCATCCTCGCCCTTGTCTCCGGTTTGCCAAGCGCGGGGCGCTGGTCTCGCTGCTCGCGGCTCCGGCAATCCATGGGCTAAATGCACTGCTGGCGCTGCTCCGCCCCTTCCGGGTTCCGAGCCGGCTTCCGGACGTCGTTGCCGAAGAAATCGAGCGCTTCGATCCGGCGTGGGATCCGGTGTGGCGGGAGTGCCTGGCACCGCATGCCATTGCATTCGAGCGCCGCGCCGACCTCTTGAACTGGAAATTTCGCGCCCGAACCGACGTCCGGCACACGGCGCTTCTCTTCCGCCACCACGGCACACCGGTTGCCTATTTGGTGTACCGGCTCTCGACCAACCCCGGCCGGGGCCTTACGCTCGGACGGATTGTGGACCTGGTATACCGGCGCGACGTGCACCCGCGCTTCCCTCATTACCTGATCGGCGTCGCCCGACGGGCCCTCGCCGCGCAGGGGGTCGACGGTGTGGTCGGGATCGCCGCTTCGGGCGAGCTGCGTGCTGCCTACCGTGCCAATGGGCTGGTCCTGACCCGGCCACAGCCGGCCATCATTCGCGAACGGCACTTCTCGCTCGCGGCGCTGCGGCGATCGTACCCGGATCGCTGGTACATCACCCTCGCCGATTCCGACCTCGACAATTACTGGTAGCGTTCCGGGGAAAGGGCGCGCGTGAGCACCGTGTATGTGGCGATCGGCTGTGACACCGATCCGGACCGGAGAGAAGTGCTGGACGGCACGCCGTCCGAGAGGCTCGCGTGGCGCGGCATGCTGGAGGGCATTCCGCTCCTCAAGGGCTCGCTCGGGACCATTCGCGATAGTCGTGGCCGGGAACCGGTGTTCACCTGGCTCCTCAGAGTCGACGAACAGATCCGTCGAATGGAGGGCACCTATGCCTGGGTCCTGGAGGCGCACCGCCCCTTCCTGAGAGGGCTCGAAGCCGCCGGCGATGAGCTCGGCTGGCATCCCCATTTCTGGCGTTTCGACCTCGAACGGCGGCGCTGGTACCAGGAAGTGCGCGATGCCGACTGGCAGGTTGAGATGCTTCGTGCCGCCCATGCTGCTTATGTGGCTCACTTGGGCGGCGGCCCGAAAAGCGTCCGGATGGGATGGGGATACCACAACAATCGGACTTTTGCCACGCTGGAAGAACTCGGGCTGCTCGTAGATTTTTCCGCGATTCCGGGGCTTGCCACTCTCCGAGAGGGAGCGCCCCCCCACGAAGGGAATCTGTTCGACTGGTCGCCCACGCCGCGGCACCCCTATCGGCCGGCGCGAGCCGATTGCCGCCGCCCCGCCCTGGGAACGGAGCCTGCGCATCGGCTGCTCGAGGCGCCCAATTTCGTTTCCACGTCGAGGCTCTGGGGGTTGGTGAGCGGGCTGCAGATGGCGCGGAAGACCGGGAGCCCGGCCCAGCTATCGCGGGCGCTCCGGCGCCCTACCTATTGGGTCAACCTCACCGGCCGGCCCGCTCTCTTTGCCCCGCTGGTGCGGGCGTTGGGTCGCGCCGTTTGCGCGCGCAACGAGGCTTCCACGCTCTTTGCCACCTACTTTCATCCGGACGAACTGCTGCCGAACCGTAGCGGACTCTACAGTCTCGAGAGCGTTCGGGCGAATCTCGCCTCGATTCTGGAGACCTGCGCCCGAGCCGGCGCGGCGGTGGAGTTCATCCCGGCAAGCCGGATTGCCGGCCTTTCATTGACCTAACGCCTTCCGGTACCAGCGCTCGAACCGTTCGGCTACCCGTCCCGGCTCGAGATCTTCCCGCCAGTGGGCTCCGGCTCGTTGCGCCGCCGCGCGAGCTTCCGGAGTCAGCCCCTCCGCCACCGCGCCGGAGAGCGCATCCGGCTCCGGATCGGCGACGAAGCCTCCCCCGTGTATCTGCACGGCCGAGACAACACCGCCCCCATCCCGGCAGACGACCACCGGAACTCCCGCCATCAAGGCCTCGATAGCGGCAAGGCCCAGTCCCTCCCCGACCGCCGGAAAGAGCATCACGTCCGCGGCCGCGAGGAGCTCCGGTATGCGATCGGGGGGCAACGCCCCGGTAAAGTGCACGGGAACGCCCAGCTCCGCGGCCAGCGACTCGAGCGAGGACCTTTCGGGCCCGTCCCCGACGATCGTCACCGGCATCGGCCGCGGCATTCGCGCCGCGGCTTGGATACCGAGGCCGATCCGCTTCTGGGCAGTCAGCCGCGCGACCATGACGATGCCGCCACCTCCGGAGGACCATCCCCGCGGAGTCACGACCGCCGGCATCGGCTGAACCTGTGCCGTCACGCCGGTGTTTCGCATGATGCTCTCCGCCAGGCTGGTAGAGACGGTGGTGACCACATCGGCTCGCCGGAGGACTCGTCCACCGAGCCAGCGCGCGAGCACGTTCCTCTCGAGCAGCCGCGCGTCGGTTCCATGAAGGGTGATTACCGCCGGCACGCCGGCCGGCGCGGCCAGCCCCGCGGGAAACCACCAATGCGCATGGATCACCGCGTCGGTTGCGCCCCGAAGTTCTTCCCGGGCACCGCGGCGCAGAGAGTCGACCAGCGACCGGATGGCCAGAAGACCACCAGGGGAGCGCACCGCATCCTGCATCTTGCCGGAATAAGCGAGCGTTTCCCGTTCCGCCGCGCCGTAGCGTACCCGGAACACGGGAACGCCGTCGAGCGAATCTCGGCCACCCTGGCCCCGATCGGCGGGCGCGACGACGCGGACGTCATGCCCCCGCGCCCGAAGCGCCACCGCCAGGGGATGAAGAAAAGCGCCCGGCAGATCGCCGGATGAACGGGGGTAGTTGTGAGTGACGAAGACTACGCGCACGCTACTCGTCGGGCCTGCGGGCCAATTCTCGCATTTCCTCGCGGAAACCGGCGAGCATTTCCGCCGTGAACCCGAAGCCGAAGAGGACGATGCCGCTGATGACCATCGTCTCGACCAGATTGAGCAGCGGCCGGAAGCCGATTCCGTATCCGAACCGGAGCACCAGGGCCACGATGCCGGCCGTGAGGCCGATCCCAAAGAGGGTGGCGCCGAGAATGCCGAAGAAGAGCATCGGCTTCCGGCCGAACCGCAGCTGGAACCAGACGGAGACCAGGTCCAGCACGCCGACCGGAATGCGCCGCCAGTTGAACTTCGACACGCCGGCGCGGCGCGGGTAGAGCGGGACCGGTCGCGACGTGAGGCGCCAGCCCTCCGCGGCGGCAATCACCACCATGTACCGATGCCAATCGGGGCGCATCGGCACGGTGCGCATGATCTCGCGCCTCCAGGCCTTGACCGAGTTGAGATCCTGCACCTGGACCCCGAAGAGGAAGCGGCAGAGTCTGTTGTAGATCCCGCTCACGAACGCCTTTTCGTACTTCCCTTGCTTGGTACCGGTCACGATGTCGGCGTCCCCATCCAGAATCGGCCGGACCAACGCCGGTATATCCGCCGGGAGGTATTGGAGATCGGCGGGGTAGAAGACGAAGATGTCTCCCGCCGCCGCATCGCCGGCACTCCGGAGCGCATCGGCAATTCCGCGCTGGCGCCGATGGGTGACGACCCGCAGAAACGGGTACTCGCTCTGGAGGCGCTTGAGGACATCGCCGCTCCCGTCCCGGGATCCGTCATCGACGATGACGACCTCGTAGGAGAATGAGGCGGCCCCGAGCGCCTCGCCGCACAGCTTTACGAATTCGGGAAGGTTCAGGGCCTCGTCCTTTGCCGGAACGAGGAGACTCACGTCCACATGACCGCTCATACCCGCTTGCGCATCCGGGCGGGGAGAATGTGCAGCTGGTCGCGGTACTTGGCCACGGTCCGCCGAGCGATCTGGATTCCCTGCTCTTGGAAGAGATGGACGATCTGCTGGTCGGTGAGCGGCTTCGACGGATTCTCCTCCTGCACCATCTTCTGTAACTTGGCGCGGATGGAGCGCGCGCTCGCATCCTCTCCCGACGCGGTGGTCAGCGCGCTGGAAAAGAAGAACTTGAGGGGCAGGACGCCGCGGGGTGTCTGCACGTATTTCTCATTGGTCACCC
Source organism: Gemmatimonadales bacterium (assembly GCA_013140635.1). Taxonomy (GTDB): domain Bacteria; phylum Gemmatimonadota; class Gemmatimonadetes; order Gemmatimonadales; family GWC2-71-9; genus JABFSM01. Next base: position 5,048 of record JABFSM010000183.1, on the reverse strand, counting down.
GGCTCACGGTTGACTCGTGCATGCTGATCACTTCCGCGACTTCGCGGAGGGTGAGCGGCTTGAGGAACTCGACCCCTTTCTCGAAGAAGCCGCGCTGCCGGTCGACGATGAAGTTCATGACCTTGAGCATCGTCTGCCGGCGCTGCTCGATGGCCTGGATCATCCAGTTGGCGCTGTTCAGCTTGTTGGCGATGAATTCCCGGTTTTCCTGGGTGAGTTTCTTCTTGTCCCGGGCGATGTCCTGATAGGCACGGCTCAGCCGCAGCCGGGGCACTCCGCCGTCGTTCAGGCTGACGTGATATTTGTCTCCAACCTTGTCGACGATCAGATCGGGAATGATGTAGCCGTCGCTCCGGTTCGAATACTTGAGGCCGGGCTTGGGGTCGAACCGGGACAATGTGTCTCCGGCGGCTTGCACCTTGCCGGGCTCGACGCCGAAGCGCTTGGCGAGCTCGTTCCAGCGGTGGGCGATGAGATCGTTGAACGCATCGGCCACCAGCCGATAGGCCAGCGTATCGGTTTCCCCCGCCTCGCGGAGCTGCAGGAGCAGGCACTCGCGGAGATCCCGGGCGCCGATGCCCGGCGGATCGAGCCGCTGAAGGACGCCGAGCATTTCCTCGACGTCGGCCATGCTGTAGTACGGCACGTTGGGAACGTCGCCCTTGGGCTTGGGCCGGGCCGCCGGTTCCGCTTCCGCCTCGTCGTCCGAATCCTCTTCTTCCTCCGCGGCCTCGGCCGGAGCCCCCGTCGGAAGGCCGATCCACCCCGCTTCGGGAGCGAGTGCGGCGGGCACCGCGGGTTCGGCCGCCGGTTCTGCGTCCTCGTCTTCATCTTGGTCCTGATCGGCCGCCCCGTTGTTCGGCGCCGGCGCGGTGTGGCCTTCGAGGAGCAGATTGACCGAGTCGCGGATCTCGTCCAGCGACGCGGTCAAATACCCCTCCTCGGTGATGTTCCCGAGGAACTCTTCGGAGAGCAGTTGTTGCCGAGGCTTCAGCTCCATCATTTGGAGCTGCTCGCGCAGGTGGTCCATCAGGTCGGGCACTTCGACGGTCACCGGCTCGATGTACTCCTGTTCTTCGTACTGCTGCCGGGTTCCCCCAACGTCGAAGCCGTTGAGGAGAATCTCCTCCCAGTCGATCTCCTCTTCCTTTTCCTGTTTCTCCTTTTCCTTCTCTTTCTCCTTCTCGGCGGATTCTTTGCCCTCCTCCTCCTCTTCCGGCTCGAGCATTTCGAGGAAGGGATTCGTCAACAGCTCCTGCTTCAGGTGCTGCTGCAGGTCCATCATGGGCATGTACAGCATGTCCATGGCCTGGTAGAGCCGCGGATTGATCCGCAGCTCTTGCCGGAGGCCGGCCTGCTGTGAAAGGCCGGTCTTCACAGTGGACGCTCCATTCGGTCGCGGAGGCGTGCCGTCATGGTGGGCCCGAGATAGAGTTCAGCCACCTGCTCGTTGTATACCAACTCCCGCACCGAGCCCGCGGCGCGCACCTCACCCTCATACATGATGTAGGCGCGGTCCACGATTTCGAACATGTGCTCGACGCTGTGATCAGTGATGAGAACCCCGATTCCTCGGTGCCGTAGACCGGCGACGATGGTCTGGATGTCATGAACCGCAATCGGATCGACCCCGGCGAACGGTTCATCCAGAAGCATGAACTTCGGCTCCGTGACCAGCGCGCGGGTGATCTCCAGCCGCCGCCGTTCCCCACCGGAAAGCGAATAGGCCCGATTCCCGCGAAGGTGCTTGATCGAGAGCTCATCGAGAAGCTGCTCCAGCCGGGCCCGCCGTTCGGCCTTGGACAGCGGGAGCGTCTCGAGAATCGCCATGACGTTTTCCTCGACCGTCATCCGGCGAAAGACCGACGGCTCCTGAGCAAGGTAGCCGATACCGGCCCGAGCGCGCCTGTACATGGGTGCTTCCGTCAGATCCTTCCCGTCAAGGGTAATCGTCCCGGCATCGGGGCGGATGAGCCCAGTGATCAGGTAGAAGGTAGTGGTCTTGCCGGCGCCGTTGGGGCCGAGGAGGCCCACGATCTCTCCTTGCGACACGTTCACCGCCACGTCGTTGACGACCGCGCGCCGTTTGAAGGACTTCTTCAGTCCCACGGCGAGAAGCTGGCTCGGGGCCGCGCCGTTGCCGGTCATGGGCGTGGCCTTGGCCGAACCGCGGCGCTGTCGGGGCGCAGGGTGTCACGGCGCACCGACTCCGGCTGGAGCTGAACGCCGTCGATGTGCCCCACCATATCCACCTTCCGAACCTTGACCGAGTCGCCCGGTTCCATCGTGAGGGTGATCAGATCGGCGCGGGCATAGTTGATGGTCGGACGCCCGCCGGTCGTGGCGGTTCCGGGGAGGCGGTAGAACGAGCGGGCCGACTCCTTTGCCTCGATCCGCTCGAGGGCCGACTTGGCCTGGCCGGTGCCGGTGGTCCGTTGCGTAAACACTGCGGTGATCTTGTCGCCGGAAAGCCAGTCCCGTTCGCCCCTGGTAGAGTCGGCCTTGAATCCGACCCACGCTCCCCGAAAGGACCTGAGCTCCTTCAACTGTTCGGCGGGGGTATCCACCGCCATCGAGTCGCCCCGGACCTCGTAGTCGGCCGAGAGCGCCTTAGGGCGGAGCGCCTTCCCCCAGGCAAGGGTCTGCGCCACCTTCCGCGCCACGAACATCAGGGCAATCGACTCCGAGAGAAGATCGAGATCCTTGCTTTTGAGCGTGGCGCTGTCCCGGCCGGTCACGCTGGTGAGTTCTCGCTTACTCAAACCGAGGTCGATCCGCTTTCCCGCCAGCACGAAGCTGTCGCTCGCCACCCGCCGAATCGAGGCGCGCCCCGCCTTGGCGATCAGCGCACCGGTGTTGCCCTTCCCGGTGTCGAGCTGGAGAGAATCGGACCGCCCATTGAGATCGCTCCGGTCGATGGTGACGTTGCCTCCCGCCCACATCAATTCCTTACCCCGCATTCGGATCCGATCGGCCACGACGATGTACGGCTCTTCCGCCCGGCTCGCCGAGTCTCGGCTGGCCAGCACGAGCGTCGGCCGCTGGTCCGCAAAGATCTCCTCCAGTTCCCGCGTTCCCCGAATGGGGCGCATGTAGTCCACCGATGGGCCGGTGAGCTTGGAGGCATCGGACCGGCTCTGATAGACGACGTTGCCGCGCGCCTCCCAGAGCTCGCGATCCTTATAGTAGGTTCCGAAATCGGAGGTCACCCTGGCGGTCTCGTCCTGATACCGGAAGTGCCCGATGAACTGAACCACCTGGTCCTGATAGTTCGCCACGCTGTCGGCCCAGATGTAGACATTCTGGCCGCGGCAGCGCATCCGGATGTCTCCCCCGGCGAAGTAGTTCGAGGTGGTCGGCGTGACGTTCGCCGATACCAGGTCGCGCCCAACGTTCAGGACCTGCAACTGGCACCGACGGTTCTGCGCTTGGAGCGCCCCGGCACCCGCCATGCAGAGGGCGGCCAGGGCCGTCACGGCCGGCGAGATTCGGCTCATGGCTTCGGCAGCGTCAGGCCGCCGCCGCGCTGATAGCCCTTCGGTTGCTGGATCCTCAAGTTCTTGAACTCGACATCGGACACGAAGCCGTTGCCCGTCGCGTGCTCGCTCGGCGAGTTGTAGACGAACGCCGTATCGCTGGTGATCTGGTTGGCGCTCTTGTCGTAGATCAGGTGCTCCGTCGTGAGGCGGCGCCCGTCGGTCGAGACCACCACAACATTGCCCCGGGCATCGAGCTTCCCGGCATAGTCTTGATACAGACCCCGGTCGGCGGTCAGCGTGCTCTTGAGATTGCCGTTCTCGTCGAGGAACCGGGCGGTGAATTTCCTGAGATCGGTGAGCTGGGACCGGGCATAGAGGAAGGCCGAATCGGCTTCCACGAAGCTGCGCAGAATGCCCCCGTTGTGAATCTTCGTGGACATCTTGTACAGCACTTGGTCGGCGCTGTCGGGCGCGCTGGCGAGCGTGGTCGGGCGGACGCCGGTATCGCTGCACGCGGCGGCGGCAAGCACCAGCGCTCCGGCCAGCAACGGCGCCCTCACACCGCCCCCGCCCGCATGAGGTCGTGGAGATGCACCACCCCGACGATCCGATCCTCGTCCGTCACGACCGGCAGCGCCATCACCCCGGCACGCTCCATCTGACCGACCACCGCCGCCGCAAACTCATCGGGCCCGCACCGCTTCGGGGTTCGGGTCATGACGGAGTCGACCTGAAGGGTCAGCACCTCGGTGTGCCGCTCGGCCAGTCGAGAGAGGTCCCCCGCGGTGAGCACACCGGAGAGCCGCCCTTCCCGAGCGATCATGGCAAGACCTCGCTGGTGAGCGAGGAGCATCACCGCTTCCCGCATGGTGGCGTCTGGGGCCAGCAGCGCTCCGGGGGGAATCATGACGTCACGGGCCCGGAGCAGAAGCTTCCGGCCCAGGCGGCCACCGGGGTGGAGCCGGGCGAAGTCTTCCCGCTTGAACCCTTTCTCTTCCAGCAGCACCACCGCAAGCGCATCGCCGAGCGCCAGCGCCGCGGTGGTGCTCGACGTCGGCGCCAGGTCGTGGGGGCAGGCTTCTTCCGAAACGGCGCATTCGAGCACCACGGTTGCCGCGCGGCCGAGCATCGAGTCGGCCACCCCGGTCAAGGCAATGACCGGCACCTGCATTCGTTGCAGCTCGCCAAGCAGGCCGCCCAACTCGTCGGTCTCTCCACTCTTGCTCAGGACGATCGCGATGTCCCGCGGGCCGATGAGCCCGAGGTCGCCATGCAAGCTGTCGACCGGATGGATCCAACTGGCGGGCGTTCCAGTCGAGGTGAGCGTTGCCGCGATCTTCCGGGCGATGATCCCGGACTTGCCGACGCCGGTCACAATGACCCGGCCGGTGCTCGCCTTCAGGAGCTCGATCGCCCGCGTAAACCGCCCGTCGAGCCGCTGCTCGACTCCGCGGACCGCGTCGGACTCGAGCCGGAGCACCCGGCGGCCCGCATCGATGAGCCGGTCGTCGCTCACGCGTCGGGGTCTCCCCGGTCCCGCAGGTATTGCCGCACGAGGTCGTCCCATTG
>JABFSM010000066.1 GCA_013140635.1 Gemmatimonadales bacterium | reverse complement strand
CGGTTACCCGTTTCGCCCCCAGTCCCACCGGTTACCTCCACCTTGGCCACATTGCCAACGCGGTCTGGACCTGGGGACTGGCCCAGGCCGCCGGGGGTCGAGTCCTGCTTCGAATCGAGGACCACGACCGAGGCCGCTGCCGCCCCGAGTTCGAGCGCGCCATTCTGGATGACTTGGACTGGCTCGGTCTCACGCCCGATCCGGAGAGCCGGCTGAGCTTGGAGGCGCGGCCCTCCCCCTATCGGCAGAGCGACAATGGCGCCCTTTATGGGGACACCCTGCGGCTCCTTCGAGCCCGGGTCCAGATCTTCGCCTGCCGATGCTCCCGAAAGGAAATCGCGGCGCGGCTCGCGGAAGACGGCCTCGCCGATTGGGATGAGCTTCGCTACCCCGGCAGCTGCCGCTCTCTTGGCCTGACCGAGGGGCCCGGTTCCGGGATCCGGATGATGGTGGAGGAGGAGACGGTCGAATTCACCGACCTCAGGCTCGGAGCGCAGCGCCAACGGCCCGCCCTGCAGTGCGGCGACCTCCTGCTTCGCGATACGACCGGAAGCTGGACCTATCAATTCTGCGTAACGGTGGACGACTGGCGGAGCGGGGTGAACCTAGTGATTCGCGGTGAGGATCTCCTCCCCTCCACCGGAAGGCAACTGCTGCTTGGCCGCCGGTTAGGCCGGGCCACCCCACCGGCGTTTCTGCACCATCCGCTGATTCGAGCGCCCGGCGGAGGCAAGCTCAGCAAGCGCGACGGCGCGACCGGGGTGCGGGAACTCCGCGCCGCCGGCCGCCGCCCTGAAGACGTACTGGGCCAGGCGGCCTACCTCACCGGACTGCTGCCGGAGCCCCGCCCCGTCGCCGCCGCCGAGCTGGGCTCGCTCTTCGGCTAACCTTCGCGGAGCGCCTCCGTCGGGTGAATGCCGGTCGCCCGCCGCGCCGGAATCCAGCTTGCCACCAGCACCGCCGCCGTCAGCATCGCCCCGATCGCCACGAACGTCGCCGGGTCGGAAGGTTCCACGCCGTAGAGCTGGGAGCGCAGCAGTCGAGTGGCCACGAACGCGCCGGCCAGCCCCGCGGTCCCGCCGATCAGCGCGATAGCGAGTCCTTGGCCCACCACGAGCCGCGTGACGTCCACCCGTGAGGCGCCGAGCGCCACGCGGATGCCGATTTCCCGGGTCCGCTGCGTAACGGCGAAGGAGACGACGCCGTAGGTGCCGATCGTGGCGAGCGCGAGCGCCACGGCGCCGAAGATCACCAGGAGGATGGTGCTCGACCGCGCGTACGAGATGGCGTCGGCGGCGCGCGACGGCAGGGTGCGGATATCGTAGATCGGCATCTCGGGCGCCAGCTCGCGGAGCACCCGCCGAACCGGCCCCGCTATCGAGAGTGGATCGCCCTGGGTCTTGACGAAAAGCATCATCCGGCCGTTGGGAGACTGGTAATACGGGAGGAAGACCTCGGGCTGCAACTCCCCGTCGATCGTGCCGAATCGCACGTCGCCCACCACCCCGACGACGTAGGCGGTGTCGCCCCAGAATCCCCCCTGGCCGACGCCCACGGGGCGGCCGATCGGCTCTTCGCCGGGCCAAAACCGTTTGGCCGTGGTTTCGCTCACCAGCACCGCCTTCGGCGCGCCAAGGCGATCGGCGTCCGTGAAGAGCCGGCCGCGGATGAGCGGTACGCCAAGCGTGCGGCTCCATGCCGGGGTAATCCAATGCACGCCCGCATCCGGTTCGTTCCCCGGCTGTCCGGCGGGGCGGTCGCGCAGCGCCACCACCGTACCGTTGCATCCGCCGTTGAGCGGGGGGCAGTCGGAGAGTGCCACGCTCGTCACCCCCGCGATACTGCCCACGCGCTCGAGGAGCTGGGTCTGGAACAGCGGCAGAGAATCCCGGGCGAATCCAGGCGCCGGATTGAGCCTGACCGTCAACACCCCATCCGCCACGAACCCGGCGTCGACCCGAAGCAGCTTGCCCAGACTCCGGATCATGAGTCCCGAGCCCGCCAGCAGCATCAAGGCCAGGGCGATCTCGACCGCGGCGAGCAAGTCGCGGCTCCCGAAGCGGAGCACAACGCCGCCCTGTGCCCCATCCTTGAGCTCGGCCGTGAGCGAGGGCCGGGTGGATTGCAGCGCCGGTACGAGGCCGAAGATGAACCCGGTGAGGAGGGTGACCAACGCGGCAAACCCGAACGTGGCCAGATCGAGGCCGATCGAGCCGAAGTTCACCACACCCAGGCCGCCGAGCTGCTGAGTGCGGAGCGCCGAGGCGGGGTTGATCGTGGAGAGCATTCGGACCCCTCCCCACGCAATGAAGAGACTTGCCACCCCGCCGAGAGCCGAGAGCAACACGCTCTCGGTGAGAAGCTGCCGCATGAGCCGGCCGCGGCCGGCGCCGACCGCGAGCCGCACGGCGATCTCGCGGCGGCGGCCCGAGGCGCGCACCAGAAAGAGATTCGCGACGTTGGCGCAGGCGATGAGCAGCATGAGGCCCACCGCGCCAAGGAGGACATAGAGCGACCGCCCGACCTTAGGATCGACCCGGCCGGCGTCGAGGAGCCTGGCGTTAGCGCCCCATGCCCCCTCCTTCTCAAAGGGGTTGGGAGTCGCGGCGTTCACGGCGGCCCCGAGTTGCTTCGTTTCCGCGACGGCCCGCTCGGGCGTTACGCCGTCTTTGAGCCGGGCCACCACGGTGAAGTTGAGATTCCAGGGCTGGGCCAACTCCTCGGCGTCCCGCGTCATCACCGGGACCATCAACTCCGACTGGCCGGTGATGCCGCCGAACCCCGGGGGGAGCACGCCGACGATCGTGTACGGCTCGCCGGCCAACGCGATGACGCGGCCGATCGCGGCGGGATCGGCGTTGTAGTGCCGCTTCCAGAGCGCATCGCCAAGGAGCGCAACCTTGGGCGCGCCGGGATGGCTGTCCTCTTCCGCGAGAAAGCCCCGGCCCAGCACCGGCCTCACCCCGAGGGTGGGGAGGTAACGCGCGCCCGCCACCTCCACCCAAATGCGCTCCGCCTCCCCCCCGGCGGGGACGACGGTCATCTGCTGGCTTACGGTCACCGCCAGGTCCTCGAAGACCGTCTGCCCATCGCGCAACTGGACGAACTTGGGATACGACCAGCGGACCATGTCCCGGGCGCCCCCGCGCGCCGAGGGGGGCGCGGTAAGGCCCACCATCATCAGCCGGTCCGGCGCCCGAAACGGCAGCGGGCGCAGGAGCAGGGCGTTGACGGCGCTGAAGATGGCGGTGGTGCCGCCGATACCTAACGCCAACGTAGCCACCGCGACCGCCGTGAACCCCGGGGTGCGGGCAAAACTCCGGAGCGCGAAGCGTACATCCTGCCGCGCCATATCGAAGAAGCCGAGTCCCGCCATGCGCCGCCTCTCTTCACTCAGGTAGGTGGGGTTGCCGTACCGCTTCCGGGCGGCGAACCGCGCCGCGTCGGGCGACAGGGCGCCGCGCGCGTCATGCTCCCGGTGCATCGCCTCTTGGGCCAGATGGAACTGGAGCTCCTCGTCGAGCTCCCGTTGATAGGCCCCCGGCCGGAGCAGCACCCGCAGCCGGTAGCGCACTTGGTCGAGGAGAGACATGGGATCGCGTCGTGAGGTCGCGTCGCTGCGCTCGCGACGACTATGCCTGGCGCATCACGGCCTTGATGGCCATGAGCACCCGGTCGAAGCTGGAGATTTCCTGGCCGAGGTGGCGCCGCCCCGCCGCGGTGACGGTGTAGTAGCGGGCCCGCCGCCCCGTCGGCGTCTCGCGCCACCGGGAGGTCACCAGCCCCCGCTTGAGCAGCCGTTCGAGGGCGGGGTAGAGCGATCCCTGCTCGACCGTGAGCACCTCGGCGGAGAGCCGTTCGATATGGGTGGCGACGGCGTAGCCGTGCATCGGCTGCACGGTGAGACTCCGGAGGATCAGCATGTCGAGGGTGCCCTTGAGCAGCTCGCTCTTGGGCCGGGAAGCGCGGGGCATGGCGGGTCTCCATTAGAACGTCTACCTATCATAGGTAGAACGCCTACACGTGTTCACCCCCATTGGACGCCCGAGGGCCCGGAAAGGTTGCCAGGCTGTCCTCCAGCCGGTCCATGCGGCGGATCGCCGGCCACTTGCGGGCCACCGCCGCCACCACCGCGAGCGTGCCGACGCCCCCCAACACCACCGAGCCGACCGGGCCCACCAGAGCTGCGAGCGCCCCCGACTCGAACTCGCCCAGCTGATTGGACGTGCCGATGAAGAGGGAGTTGACCGCGGAAACCCGGCCGCGGAGTTCGTCGGGGGTGCCGAGCTGGGCGAGCGTCATTCGGATCACCACGCTCACGCTGTCCGCCGCCCCGGCGACGGCGAGCGCCAGGAGCGAGAGCGGGAAGGAGCGAGAGGCGCCGAAGACGATCATTGCCAGGCCGAACAGGGCGACGGCGCGGAGGAGGACCGGCCCGGCTCGCCGCATCGGGGGGAGGTGCGCCAGGACGATGGTGGTCGTGACCGCGCCGATCGCCTGCGCCGCGAGAAGCCACCCAAGCCCCGCCGGCCCGACGTGGAGGATGTCCTTGGCGTACACCGGCAGCAGGGCGATGGCGCCCCCGAAGAGCACCGCGAAGAGGTCGAGGGTGATCGCGGCGAGGAGAATCGGGGTTCGTGCCACGTAGCGCGCCCCCTCGAGCAGGGAATCGAGCGATGCCCCCGACGCGTAGCGG
>JABFSM010000343.1 GCA_013140635.1 Gemmatimonadales bacterium | reverse complement strand
GTCTTGCCCGCGTTCATGCAGGTGCCGGCGACATAGACGACCGGCACGGTGCACTCGAGGATGTCGGCGGGGGGGATGGCTCCATCGGCGATCGTCGCCGGCGTGCCGATCCGGTCGCCGAGCTCGGGAAAGGCGAGCACCGCCCCGAGCACCTCGGCGCGGAAGGGAGGGCCGATATCGGGGTTCGACGAGGTGCACCGGCCGAGAATCCCGCCGAGGTTGAGGACGTTGATCTCGTCCCCGACGGCAATATGGGGCGGCACATCGCCGGCGTATCCGCGGAGGGCTCGGCGGGACCCTAACGTTCCCGCCAGGACGTCGCCGGCGCGCAGCGACACCATGCGGCCGGACAGATCCTCGACGGTGTTGTAGCTCGACTTGTCGTCCAGGATCCGGACCGCCAGGATGAATCCCTCGCGCGCCACGATATCGTGGCCGACGACGACGTCGGTCGCGAGCCGGGCATTCCGGGTGGAGGAGGCGATCCGGTCGAGGCGGACGCGGGTGGTGTGGACCATCAGATTGCTTCGGGGCCTTCGGCCCCTCGCAATGACCCGACCCGCGCCGCGAGCAGCTCGGGAATCGCGCCGATCCGGGCAAAGGCCCGCGCCTCATCGCCGGTCCAGAGGCGATTCTCCTCCCCGTATGTCGCGACCGTCCGGTCCATCATCGAGTAGGGGCTCCGCGCCCCGGTCACCATGAAGCGCCCCGGCGCCAGCCGAAGGCGCGTTTCCCCGGTCACCCGCCGCTGCGAGCTTTCGATCAGCGCCTCGATATCCCGGAGGGCCGGATCGAAATAATGACCCTCGTGGAGCCGATCGCCGTAGAACCGCCCGAGCTGATCTTTCCAGAACACCTGCCACTTGGTGAGCACGAGCTTCTCGAGCTCACGATGGGCCGTAATGAGCAGGAGGGCCGCTCCCGCCTCGAAGCCGATCCGGCCCTTGATGCCGAGCGCCGTCTCGCCGACGTGGATGTTGCGGCCGAGGCCATAGGCGGCGGAGAGCGCGCTGAGCCGGGCGATCAACTCGGGGCCGTCGAACGTGACGCCGTCGAGCGATACCGGCATCCCCTTGTCCCAGCCGACCACGAGATCGGCGGGTTCGGGCGCGCCGGCGGGCGGATCGACGAGCTCCGCGGGGGGCCCCTGCCAGGTGTCGTGCGTCCAGCCGCCGCCCCACGTCGTGCCCCAGAGGCCCGCGTTGATGCTGTACGCTCCCGCCTTGGCCGGCACCGGGAGCTTGCGCGCCTCGAGATAGGCGATGGCCTGATCGCGGGTCAGCGCTTCGTCCCGAATAGGCGTCACGATGGCGAGTTCCGGGGCGAGCACTCGAAACGCGATGTCGAAGCGCACCTGGTCGTTCCCCGCGCCGGTGGAGCCGTGCGCCACCGCCTTCGCCCCGACGGCGCGCGCGACGTCGATGACGGACATCGCCTGCTGGGTCCGTTCGGCGGCGACGGAGAGGGGATAGACCTCACCTCGAAGGACGTTGCCCCGAATGAGCCAGGTGACGAACCGATCGAAGACCAACGCACGGGCATCGATCTCGTGATGCCGGACCGCGCCGACCGCCTCGGCCTGGCGGCGAATGGCCGCGCGCTCTTCGACCGAGGCGCCGCCGGTGTTCACGTAGGCGGTATGCACGGCGTAGCCCTGCTCGCCGAGGCGCGGCACGCAATAGGACGTATCGAGCCCGCCGGAGAAGGCGAGGACGAGAGGGGTCTTTTGCATAATGCATAATTATGCAACTACGGCGGGAAAACGCAAGGGGCGGATCGGGCGATCCGCCCCCGGGGATGGCCGGGACCGCGTGACGGCTAGGCGGGCCGCCTCGGCAGCACCCGCCCCAGCACCGCGCCGATCAGCCCCGACACCGCGCCGGTCCCGGTGGCGATCCCGATCGTCTGCATTTCCATCCCCGCCGCCTGGCCGGTCAGCGCGGCGAGGGCCGATCCCACCAGACTGCACCCGCCGCCGACGACCGCGCCGCCACCCAGCGCCGACGCCAAGGGGCCGGGCGTGCCCCGTCCGACCTGCGCTCCCATCAGGACGGAGATAACGGTCCCCACGATCGGATAGAAGTTGGCTTGCGTACCGAGCGCCGGCACGAACTTGCCGACCGCCACCATGATGCCTTGCAGGATGGAGCCGAGCATCAACGGTTTCTGAATCGCGGGATTTGCCATGCCGTCCTCCGGAGGAAGTGGGCCTGTCTACGGGACCGTGGCCATACACTCGATTTCGACGCGCGCCCCGAGCGCCAAACCGGTCGCGGCGAAGGCGCTGCGAGCCGGCTTATTCCCCGGGAAGAAGGTGACGTACACGGCGTTCATTCGAGGCCACTCGCCGATGTCGGCGAGCATGACGAGGCACTTGACCACCTTGCTCATCGAGGAACCGCCGGCCTCGAGCACGGCCTTGATGTTGGTCAGGGTCTGGCGCGTTTCGGCTTCGATCCCGCCGGACACGACTCGCCCCGTGCTGTCGGTACCGATCTGACCCGACAAATAGAGGATGTGACCGACCCGCACCGCCGGCGAGAAGGGGAGGCCGGCCAGCGCTCCACTCGGCGCCAGATACTTGACCTCGGGGGGCCGCTCTTGCGCGGCGAGCGCCGGGACGACCAGCAGTCCGAGCGTAAAGACTCGTGAGACGATGGGCATAGTAGGTCTGGTCTGGGGTGATCGCGGCGCCGTTCGGGCACCTCGCCGGGGAAGTTCCGCCTCTATGCCGGTTCTGTCAATCGCCACCCGCCCGTCCATCCTCGGCATGCTAGTTTTCAGGGATGGAGTATCTCGAGATCCGGCCCAAGCCGCCGCTCGACCGGCTGGTCCACTGCTTCTGGTTTCTCCGCGGAGAGGCTGGACCGAATCCGCCGGTGCAGACGATCGTCCCCGACGGCCGGACCGAGATCATCATGCATTTGGGCGAGCCGTTCGCGATGCTCGACGACGCCGGCGTGGAGCGCGGACAGTCGCGCGCCCTCTTGGCCGGCCAACTTCGCGGCCCGATCCGTCTTGTCCCGCGCGGCCCGGCCGATGTGGTCGGCATCCGGTTTCGAACCGACGCCGCCTGCGCCGTGGTTCCCCTGGCGCTCCACGAGGTGACCGGCCAAGTCGCGCCCCTCGGCGACACCGCCCCGCAACTCGTTCCGGCATTGCTCGACGCCGCCGCACTGGCGACGTCCATGAACGAGCGGGTCGCCGCGCTCAGCGCGGCGCTGGGCCGGCTCGTGGCCCGGGAACCAACGCCCTGGATCAGCGCCGGTGTTCGGGCCCTCGGCGGAAGGCCTCGCTCGCCGGTCGAGCATCTCGCCGCCGCGCTCGGCCAGACCCCCCGCACGATGCACCGCCGCTTTCTCGAGGAGATCGGCGTCTCTCCGAAGGCGCTGCAGAGCATTCTCCGGTTCCGCGGCGCGTTCCAGCTTCTGGGCGAGTTGCCGAGGGGGCGTTGGACTCGAGTGGCATCGATGGCGGGCTACCACGATCAGGCCCACATGATCCGGGACTTCCGGCGGTTTGCCGGTGCTCCACCCTCCGAGTTCTTCAGCGAAGAGCCGGAGCTCGCTCTGGCCATGGCGACCCTCGAGCGGTAACGACGCCGCCGGTCCGATCCGTACAAGCCGAACACGCAGCACCCTGGTGATACTCTCGGACGGCCGGGGAGGGCCCAGCGGTTTGGTTGCCGACCCGGAATCCTCTACCAGGAGCACATGATGCGGTTGCTCGCGCAAGTGAGTCTCATCGGAACTTGCGGTATCCTCGCTACGGCGCACGCGCAAGGCGCGCCGCAGGCCGCGTCGTCCCCCTTCACCCAGATCCGCTGGCTTGCCGGATGCTGGGAGATGCGCCAAGGGCAGGCGGTCACGATCGAGATGTGGATGCCGATCGAGGGGAATCTGGTTCTGGGCGGAAGTCGCACCCTCGTCAATGGAAGGGCACGCGAATTCGATCAGTACCGCCTGACCGTCGAAGGGAACCAGCTGGTGTACACCTCCAAGCCGTCGGGCCAGACGGAAACGGTGTTCCGGTCCACCTCCGTCTCCGAATCGGGCTTCACCCTCGAGAATCCGCAACACGACTTCCCCACGAAGATCCTCTATCGCCGGCACGGAGCCGACTCCCTGATCGCGCGGATCGAAGGTCCGGGGAAGAACGGCACCAAAGGCATCGACTTCCCGATGAAGCGGGTGAGCTGCACCCTCTAACGTCGCCGCCCTTCCGGGAAGGGACCGACCACCTCGACCACCACTTCGTCCGACCGCGTCCCCGCCACCGCCCGAATCCGGTGCCGTCCGGGGGTGAGCGGCAGGCGTCCCCCGACGACGGGGCGGCCGTCCACACTCCAGACGACCGCCTCGGCGGCCGGCGCGCCGGCCGCCCGGAGGGCGATGGTCGCATAACGGTGATCGACGCCGGGCACGAACCGGAAGCGGTCGCCCATGGCGGGGGAGGTGATCCGGAAACCGGCGCGGACCGAGTCGCCCGCGGCGCGCGACGGGCTTCGCTCCCCCGCCGCCGCCGCGACCCGGATCCCCGCCGCCCACTCCTGGAACGCGGCAGGGAGGGCGAGTGCGCCCTCCCGGTGCCAGGTACAACGCTCGCCCGCCGACGTGCCGGGGAGGAACCACTCGGTGGAGGTCGGGCAGTCTGGGCCGGCCTGCATTCCGGAGATGCGGCAGATCGGCGCGGCACGCCC
>JABFSM010000272.1 GCA_013140635.1 Gemmatimonadales bacterium | reverse complement strand
GGGCCACGCTGAGCCGGACTTGTGCTTGGCCTGGGTGCCCGGCGGCGATAAATTCGGGCTCACTATCGCTCGTCCGCCAACCCAGAGACCCAATAACATGCTGAACAAGATCACCGTCGTCGGCGCCGGCAACGTAGGAGCCACGGCCGCTCAGCGCCTCGCCGAAAAGAACCTCGCCCGGACCGTCGTGATGGTGGATGTGGCGGAGGGAATCCCCCAGGGCAAAGCACTCGACCAGTGGCAGTCGGGGCCGATCGAAGGCTACGACACCCGGGTCGTCGGCGCCAACGACTACGAGGCCGCCGCGGGCTCGGAAATCTTCGTGGTCACCGCCGGCATTGCCAGGAAGCCCGGGATGAGCCGCGACGACCTGGTAAAGACCAACGCCGGCATCGTCCATTCGGTCGCCAAGGAGATTGCCCGCGTAGCGCCCAAGTCGATCATCATCGTCGTTTCGAATCCCCTGGACGTGATGTGTTATGTCGCGATGCAGGGGAGCGGGTTTCCACGCGAACGGGTTCTCGGGATGGCGGGGGTGCTGGACACGGCGCGCTACCGGACCTTCCTTGCCGAAGCGATGGAGGTCTCGGTCGAGGACATCCAGGCGATGGTCCTCGGCGGGCATGGAGACACGATGGTGCCGCTCATCTCGTACACCACGGTTTCGGGAATCCCCGTGACCCAGCTCCTGGCCAAGGACAAGCTCGACGCCATCGTTGCCCGCACGCGGAACGGCGGCGCGGAAATCGTGGCTCACCTCAAGACCGGCTCCGCCTACTATGCGCCGAGCGCGGCGGCGGTGCAAATGGTGGAAGCGATCGTCCTCGACAAGAAGCGCGTGCTTCCGTGCGCGGCGTGGCTTCAGGGAGAGTATGGGCTCCGCGACATGTTCTGCGGGGTGCCCTGCAAGCTCGGCAAGAATGGTCTCGAAGGAGTCATCGAGGTACCGCTGACCGAACAGGAGCGGAAGGATCTGACGGCCTCGGCTGAAGCCGTGCGGAGCGTCCAGGCCACGCTTTCCCTCTGAGCATGGGTTGGATCGCGGGGTTCTATCGGTCCACCATCGGCCGGAAGATCGTGATGGCGGCGACGGGGTTGCTCCTGGTGGGCTTCGTCGCCGCGCACATGACCGGCAATCTGTTGATCTTCCGGGGCCGAGATGCCTTCGACGCCTATTCGCATTTCCTGCAGGGTCTGGGCGGGCTCCTCTGGTTAGGCCGAGGTATCCTGTTGGCGTCGCTCCTCCTGCACGTGCATAGCGCCTGGACACTCACCCGGCAGGCTCAGGCGGCACGAATCGACGGCTACGCCGAATCCGATCCGCGCGCGGCGACCCGTTCGGCCCGGGCGATGCGTTGGGGCGGGGTGCTCCTCCTGGTCTTCATCGTCTATCACATCTTTCATCTCACCGTGGGAAGCGTCCATCCCGATTTTCGCCGTGGTGAAGCGTACGGCAACGTGATGACGGGGCTCGGCGTATCGTGGGTGGCCCTCTTCTACTTGGCGGCGATGGGAGCACTGGCGCTCCACCTGCGCCATGGCGTGTCGAGCCTCTTCCAAACGCTCGGCGTCAACCATCCGCATCTGAACCCGGTCTTCGCCAAAGTGGCCACGGCGCTCGCCTTCGTGGTGCCGCTTGGCTTCGCTGCGGTTCCTCTTGCGGTGCTCTTCGGTTTGGTACGGTGATCTTGCCATGGAACTGAACGCCGGCGTCCCCGCGGGGCCCCTCGAGAAGAAGTGGGATAGCCATCGCTTCGAGCTTCGGCTCGTCAATCCGGCCAACAAACGGAAGCATACCGTCATCGTCGTCGGTTCTGGCCTTGCGGGGGCCTCGGCGGCCGCCTCGTTGGGCGAGCTCGGATACAAGGTCCAGTGCTATTGCTTCCAGGATTCGCCGAGGCGGGCGCACAGCATCGCGGCGCAGGGAGGAATCAACGCCGCCAAGAACTATCAGAACGACGGCGACAGCATCCATCGCCTCTTCTACGACACGATCAAGGGGGGCGACTTCCGCGCCCGCGAGGCGAACGTCTACCGGCTGGCGCAGATCAGCGTCAACATCATCGATCAGTGTGTGGCGCAGGGGGTTCCGTTCGCCCGAGAGTACGGGGGGCTCCTGGCCAACCGCTCGTTCGGCGGGGCCCAAGTGTCCCGAACCTTCTACGCGCGCGGCCAGACCGGCCAGCAGCTCCTGTTGGGCGCCTATCAGGCGCTCGAACGGCAGATCGCGGCGGGAACGGTGGAGATGTTTCCTCGGACGGAGATGCTGGACCTCGTCGTGATCGACGGTCAGGCGCGCGGGATCGTGACGCGGAACCTCGTCACCGGGGCTGTCGAAGCCAACTTGGCCGATGCAGTCGTCATGGCCACCGGGGGGTATGGCAACGTCTTCTACCTCTCCACCAATGCCAAGGGATGCAACGTCACCGCCACCTTCCGTGCTTGGAAGCGCGGCGCGGCGTTCGGCAACCCATGTTACACGCAGATTCATCCGACCTGCATTCCGGTGAGCGGGGAGTATCAGTCGAAGCTCACCCTGATGAGCGAGTCGCTCCGAAACGACGGGCGGGTCTGGGTGCCGAAGCGGAAGGGGGACAAACGGCCGCCGACCGCGATTCCCGAGGTGGAGCGGGACTACTACCTGGAGCGGAAGTATCCGAGCTTCGGCAACCTCTCCCCGCGGGACATCGCCTCCCGCGCTGCGAAGGAAGTCTGTGACGAGGGGCGCGGGGTCGGCGAAACGGGGCTCGGCGTCTATCTCGACTTTGCCGACGCCATCCGGCGCCTCGGGCTCGACAAGGTGCGGGAGCGCTACGGCAATCTGTTCGAGATGTACGAACGGATTACCGGCGAGAACCCCTATCAGTTGCCGATGCGCATCTTTCCCGCGGCGCACTACACGATGGGCGGGCTCTGGGTCGACTACAATCTCATGAGCACGATCCCCGGCCTCTTCGTGCTGGGCGAGGCCAACTTCTCCGACCATGGCGCCAACCGGCTGGGCGCGAGCGCGCTCATGCAGGGCCTCGCCGACGGCTACTTCATCATTCCGTATACGCTGGGGGACTACCTCGCGCGGGCCCGCCCGGCCCCGGTGGCCGGCGATCATGCGGCGGTAAAGACGACGCTCGCGGAGGTCAACGGCCGCATCGAACGGATCCTGGCCGGTGACGGGAAGCGAACGGTCGATGAATTCCATCGCGAGCTGGGCCGGATCATGTGGGAGTGTTGCGGGATGGAGCGAAACGCCGCCGGGCTCCGGCGCGCGCTCGATGCGATTCCGGCGCTTCGGAAGTCGTTCTGGTACGACGTCCGCGTGGTCGGCACGGGGCAGGAATTCAATCAGTCGCTGGAGAAGGCGGGGCGGGTCGCCGATTTTCTCGAGTTTGCGGAGCTGATGTGCCGGGATGCACTCCACCGCGAAGAGTCGTGCGGTGGGCACTTCCGGAGCGAGCACCAGACCCAGGACGGTGAGGCGGCCCGGGACGACGAACGCTTTGCCTATGTCGCCGCCTGGGAATACGCCGGCGACGATCGGGAGCCGATTCTCCACAAGGAGCCGCTGGTCTTCGAGAACGTCCACCTGGCCACTCGGAGCTATAAGTGAGGCTCACGCTTCGGGTGTGGCGGCAGGCCGGCCCGAGGGACGCGGGGGCCCTCAAGCAGTATGAGATCCCCGATGTCAGCCCGGACATGTCGTTCCTCGAAATGCTCGATGTGCTCAACGAGCGGCTGGAGCGCCAGGGCGACCGGCCGATCGCCTTCGATCATGACTGCCGAGAGGGAATCTGCGGCTCGTGCAGCATGACGATCGACGGGAGGCCGCACGGGCCGCAGCAGGGTACCACCACCTGCCAGCTGCACATGCGCCGCTATCGGGATGGCGATACGATCACCATCGAGCCGTTCCGAGCCACCGCCTTTCCCGTCGTGCGCGATCTGGTGGTGGACCGGACCGCGCTCGACCGCATCATTCAGGCGGGCGGGTTTGTCGGCGTGGCGACCGGCAATGCGCCTGACGCGAACGCCATCCCGATTGCCAAGCCCGACGCAGACCGCGCGATGGACGCGGCGCAATGCATCGGCTGCGGGGCCTGTGTGGCGGCCTGTCCGAATGCGTCGGCCATGCTCTTTGCCGGCGCGAAGGTCACCCATCTCGGGCTGCTTCCCCAGGGGCAGCCGGAGCGGTACCGCCGCGTATTGGCCATGGTTGAGCGAATGGACATGGAGGGTTTCGGCGGTTGCACCAACTTTGGTGAATGCCATGAAGCGTGTCCGAAGGAAATCAGCCTCGCCACCATCGCCCGGCTCAACGCCGATTTCCTGAAGGCCAGCTTGACACGCCGCGACTCGTGAGCCGACCGAAGACCTCACCGAACACCCCACCACGCCCGCGGCTCACCGTGCGGGTGGGGATCACCGGCCACCGCTGGGACCACCTCACGCGCGAGCGTGTGCCCGACATCCTCCGGCAAATGCGGGAGGTGCTCGCCGAAGTCGAACGGATCGCCCGGAAGTTCCGCCTCGATCCCGCCGGCGGCTACCTCGATGCCAACGAGCCGGACGAGACCGAAGACTGTGAGTTCCGGATCGTCTCCGGGATGGCGCAGGGGGCGGACCGGCTGATCGTGCGGGCCGCGCCGAACGGGTGGCGCCTCCAAGCGATTCTGCCCATGGAGAGCGAGGGGTTCAAGGCAACGTTCGACCCGCACTTGGACGAGGCCGAAGGGCC
>JABFSM010000319.1 GCA_013140635.1 Gemmatimonadales bacterium | reverse complement strand
CGCCGGCCCGCCGCTCCGAGTCGCTCTGGTCCAACAGCCGTTCTCACCGAACGGACGCTCCGAGGGGCCCCGCACGATGGCTCAAGGCGGGATCCAGGGTCTACTGGGCGACCTCGGCGCCGTGGTGCGGGTCGAGGAGATCGGCCTCACGACCGCGGAAGAGGCCGAATATGGCGGCTGGAAACGGCTCGGCATGGCGCTCGGGCACTTCGCGGATGCCGTCGCCAAGAGCCAGCGCGAGGGGTACCTGACCGTCGGCCTCCTGGCCACCTGCCCCTCGATGCCGGGGCTCGTGGCCGGCCTTCAGCGGTCGGGTCCTCCGGGCAAGCCGCTCCGGGTCGGGATGCTCTGGCTCGACGCGCACCCCGATTTCAATACTCCCGAAACGACGCGCAGCGGATCGCTCGGCGGAATGCCGGTGGCGGTCGCGACCGGCCGGGCGCTCCAGCGTCTGCGGCTCGACGCGAAACTCGATCCGCCGATGGCCGACGCCAGGATCGTCATGGCGGGGGTGCGGCTGACCGATCCGCTCGAGCAGGAACTCCTCGACCGGTCGCGCATTCAGCAGCTCGGCGTCGACGATCTCCGGCGGATGACCCCGGCGGTCTTTGCGCAGCTCGACCGGCTCAACCGGATCTCGGACCGGCTGTACATCCATATCGACTTGGATGTGCTCGACCCGCGCGAGGTCATGGGCCATCAGAACAAGGTGCCCAACGGTCCTTCGAGTGTGGAGCTCGCCGCCCTCTTCGAGGAGATCTTCCGCCGGTACCCCAAGGCGACGGCGATCGGCTTCGCGACGATCCCGGCCACCGACCCCGAAGGGCTCTCGCTCGCCGCGGTGAACCGGATGATCGCGGGGGCGGTCCGCGGCGCGCGGGCTCGGGCGGAGCGATCCCGGCCCGAAGAGGCGCTGGCCTTCACCAACGTGAGCGTCATCGACGGAACCGATTCATTGCCGCGCCGCGATCAGACCGTCGTCGTGCGGGGCAACCGCATCGAGCAGGTCGGGCCGTCAGGCACGGTACGGGCGCCGGCGGGGGCCCGGGTCGTTCCCGCTGCCGGGAAGTTCCTGATACCGGGGCTCTGGGATATGCACGTCCACACCGCAGTGGCGGGCGGACGCGATCTCCTCGGGCTCTACATCGCCAACGGCGTGACCGGCGTGCGCGACATGGCGGGCGACTGGCCGACGCTGCGCGGGTGGCGGGACGAGATCGGGCGGGGCACCCTCGTGGGTCCGCGGATCTTGGCCTCGGGGCCGTATCTCGAAGGGGGCGACATACCGATTCCGCATCTCCTCGCCCGGACCCCCGAGGAAGGGAAGGCCGGCGTCGATTCGCTGGTCCGGCTTGGCGTGGATTTCGTGAAGATCCATGGCCGGATCACGCGGGAGGCCTACTTTGCTATCGCGGCCCGGGCGCGCGAGCGGGGGATTCCCTTTGCCGGCCATGTGCCGAGACTCGTGGGAGCAGCCGACGCGTCGGAAGCGGGCCAGCGCAGCATCGAGCACTTGCTGGCCATTCCCGCCCCATGCACTCCGGCGGAGTCCCTCGCACTCAGGCCCCGCTTTCCGGTGCAGGGAGCGCTCGGGCGGTGCTCCTCGACCGACCTTGCCCCCCTGTACGCGCAGCTGGTCCGGAACAACACGTGGGTTACGCCGACTTTCGTGGCCCAATACGAAGTGGCAAGTTGGCCCGGGAGGGTTGTCCCCGGGGACTCTTTGGCGCACTATCTCCCCGAGGCGCTCCGCCGCTACGTGGCTGAAATCTTTCCGATGCCGGATAGTATTCCGCCGGGTGCCGACTCGGCGGGCCGGGCCATGTTCGCCAAGCGCCAGGCCCAGGTTGCGGCCATGCGCGCTGCGGGGGTCGGCATTCTGACCGGCACCGATGCGCCGCTCCGGAACAGCCCACCCGGTTTCGGCCTGCACGAGGAGCTCCTGTTGCTGGTCCAAGGGGGCCTCCGCCCATGGCAGGCGATCAGGGCGGCCACCATCGAACCGGCGCGCTACTTCGGCATGCTCGATTCGGCCGGGACGATCGCGGCGGGCAAGCTCGCGGACCTCGTCTTGCTGGACGCCGATCCGCTTCGCGACATCCGGCATACGCGGCGGATTGCGGCCGTTATGGCCAACGGACGATTCTTCGGCAGTGTGGAACGGCGGAAGCTCCTCGCGCGGTAATACCCTGTCTCGGAGGATATCATGACCAGCTTGGCGGCCTTATGGCTTCCCATCGTGCTTTCCGCGGTGTTCGTCTTTCTGCTCAGTTCGGTGATTCACATGGGGCCGTTCTGGCACCGATCCGACTACCCGAGGGTGCCGAACGAGGACAAGGTGCGGGATGCGCTGCGGCCGCTGGCCATTCCGCCCGGCGACTACATGGTGCCGCGGCCAACCAGCGGCGCGGAGATGAGCTCCCCGGAGTTTCTGGACAAAGTGAAGCAGGGGCCGGTCCTCATGCTCACCGTCATGCCGAACATGATGGTGCCGATGGGGCGGAACTTGGCCCTCTGGTTCGTCTATGCGCTGGTCGTCAGCGCCGTCGCGGCGTGCGCGGCGGGGATCACCCTCGCGCCCGGCACCGACGAACACGACATTTTTCATGTGACGGCCCTCGTGACTTTCATGGGGTATGCCGCCGCTTTGTGGCAGATGTCGATTTGGTACCGCCGCTCCTGGTCGCTGACCATCAAAGCGACGGTGGATGGCGCGCTCTATGCGCTTCTGACCGCGGGCACCTTCGTCTGGCTCTGGCCGTAAGGCTCCGGCGTGCGCCCGAGCAGACTGTTGGTATGGGCTGCGGCCGCGGCGGCCTGTGCCGGGCGTTCCTCAGAGTCCGCGATCGGCAATGTGGAATGGCAACTGGCTGAGCTCTACGGGGATCCGGCGCCGATGGCCTCGGGCGGCCGCAAGGCATCGCTCCACTTGAGCCTGGGAGCCCATCAAGCATCGGGCCTGGCCGGGTGCAATCGTTTCGTCGGCGAGTACACCGCCTCCGGATCGAAGCTCTCGTTCGGCCCGCTGGCCCTGACCAGAATGTTCTGCGCCGATGGAATGGACTTGGAGGCGCAATACTCGACGGCGCTCGGCACGGTGGACGGGTTCCGTGTGGACCGCTCGGGCCTCTCCCTGACGAGCGGCTCGCGGGTGGTGGCGCGCTTCACCCGCCAAGCGGATTGATGCCGACACTCGTCGCTTTCCTTCGTGGGCTCAACGTTGGGGGCCATACCGTCAAGATGGACCGGCTCCGCGCGCTCTTCGAGGAGCTGGGGGTCTCGGACGTAAAGACCCTGATCGCCAGCGGCAATGTGGTCTTCACCAGTCGCGCGAAGAGCGTGGAGGCGCTGGCCAAACGGATCGCGTCCCATCTCCAAGCCTCGCTCGGCTATCCGGTGGCCACGCTGCTCCGGACGAACGAGGAGGTTGCCGCCATTGCGGAGTATCAGCCCTTTCCGAAGCCCAGGGTTGCCACCGCCAAGGTGCTTTCCGTGGGGTTCTTTCCCGCTCCGCTCGGCGCCGCGGGAACGAAACTGGCCATCGCCTATCGGACGGCAACCGACGACTTTCACGTGCGGGGCCGAGAACTCTATTGGCTCTGCCAAACCGGGACCAGCGACTCGGCCTTTCCGAGCGCCAAGCTCGAGAAGCAACTCGGCATGCAGGCGACCTTTCGCAACATGAACACGATTCGGCGGCTCGCCGCTCTGGTGGACCGGTGACGCTCCTGGACATTGCCCTCGCGGTCCCCCTCGGGCTCGCCCTCGCGATCGTCACTCGCGAATGGCTGGTGCTGCGCGGCAGGCAGCGGCAGCGCGGGCTCTTTCGGCGCTGGCCGATTCCGAGCATTTCGGTGGAGGGGCTCGATTCTCGATTTGCGCCCGACGAACTTGGCGCCACCCGCGCCGCGGAAGTGTCGTTCGTGGGCCGGGGGACGATCCGGGTGCCGGGGGGCACCTCCGACGCCGAGGCGTGGATCCTGGCGGTGCTGGCCAAGGACACACGCCGCCTCTTCGAGTTCGGAACCTGCACCGGCAAGACCGCGTACCTCTGGGCGCGGAACCAGCCTCCCGACGGGAGGGTCATCACCCTCACCCTCGGTCCCGATCAGCTCGCCGCCTATCACGCGGCCGATGGGGACGATACCTCCGCGGAGCTATATGCCAGGCAGGAGTCTCGCTTCGATCGCTTTCTCTATTCGGGCACGGAGGTCGAGAGCCGAGTGACCCAGCTGTACGGCGATAGTAAGTCCTTCGACGAGACCCCCTATGCCGGCAGCTGCGACGTCGTGTTCGTCGACGGCTCCCACGCCTACTCGTACGTCGTGAGCGATTCCACGAAGGCGCTCCGCCTGGTCCGTCCCGGGGGGCTTGTCCTCTGGCACGACTATTCGCCCGAATGCCCCGGGGTGTTTCGCGCGCTGAACGAGCTGGCGCGCCGGTTATCGCTTCAGCACATTCGTGGTACCACGCTCGTCGTGCATCGTGCGTGACGCGCGGGCCGGTGCCGGGGCGAGCAGCCGGCGGCGCCAGACTTCACGCCACCGCTGCCCGTCGGTCGATCGAGGAGGGATGTGCATGCTGCGGGTAGGTTCTACTGCCAGGCCGCAAGGGTCCGCGTGGTGATCTGTCCCGACGGAAAACTGATGTTGAGCCACTCCACCGCGACGTCGGCATCGGGGTTCGACTCGAGCCGGACATCGTGGCACCCGGGGGTGACGACGAACGACTGGCCGAGGTTTGGCGAGATGACATCGGCACCGAGAAGATCGGAGCCCCAGGAAGAGCTGCCGCAGTTTCGGATCCGCACGATCCAAATGGAGAGATTCGTGCTGTTGGTGATGTCCAGTCGGGTGGCGCTGTCGCTTGGACCGGTACCACCGTCACCCTTGCCGCAGGCACCGGCAACGAGCAGGGTCAGTGCGAGAAAAGCGGAACGGAGCTTCATTGTGACCTCCCATGGAGTGAGTGACCGCGTTGACGCCGACAGAATAGGCCTGTAGGCTCAAGTCTCACTCAACCCATTCTCAACTCACATAACCAATTATCGTTAAAGAGGTTACGAGTCATGGACAGAACGGCTTCGGCCCGCTGGAATGGAGATCTCAAGGGAGGAAAGGGAACGCTCAAGGTCGGGAGCGGGGCTTTCGAGGGGTCGTACTCGTTTACCAGCCGGTTCGAGGGGGGAGGAGGAACGAATCCCGAGGAGCTGTTGGGGGCGGCCCACGCGGGATGCTTCTCGATGGCCCTCTCCCATGCTCTGGCGCAAGCAGGGAAGGTCCCGACCAGCGTGGAGACCACCGCGACGGTGCACCTGGGCAAGGTGGCCGCCGGATTCGCCATCACCGGCATCGATCTCAAGACCCGTGGAGTGGTGCCTGGCCTTTCGGCCGACGAATTCAGGCGCTTCGCGGAGGACACCAAAGCGAACTGCATCGTCTCGAAGGCGCTGGCCGCGGTGCCGATGACCCTGGACGCGGCCCTGGCGTAAGGAAGCCATCGACATGGCCTGCCCCGCCGACCTCGCCCTGCTTCGGCATACGCTGGCCACCCTGGGCTACCGGGCGGCCAAGGCGTTGCGCAACGCCCCCAGTGACTTTGGCGATTTTCGGCTAGGGGAAGGAACCCGCACTCCCCTCGAAATCGTGGGCCACCTCGGCGATCTCTGCGACTGGGCGGTGCATCTGGCCGACGGGCGGCATGTCTGGAAAGAAGAGGCGCCCCCCTCCTGGGAGGCGGGGACGACGCGGTTCTTCGCGGCGCTGGAACGGCTCGACGCGCGGCTGGCGGCCGGCCTGCTATCCGACGCGACCGCCGAGCTCCTCTTTCAGGGGCCGATCGCGGACGCGCTGACGCACGTGGGCCAGATTAGTCTCCTCCGCCGCCGAGCCGGCGCCCCGGTGCGAGGGGAGAACTACCTCAAGGCGGACATTCGCGCGGGGCGGGTCGGCTCCTCCCAGCCTGAATCGAAGGTGGAGTTCGATTGATCCGAAACGCCGTTAGCCGTGTTGCGGGCCGTATCTTTCGCTGACGTCAGCATCGCTCCGGGGAGACCGACATGACATCGCTGATCGCGCTTCGAATCCTTCATATCGTGGGCGGCGTATTCTGGGTCGGCGCCACCCTCTTCGTGGCGGGCTTCCTGCTGCCCTCGGTTCGCGCGATCGGCCCCGCCGGGGGCCCGCTGATGCGCGAACTCACCCAAGTGCGGAAGTTCCCCGTCTACATGTTGATCATCCCTTGGCTCACGGCGATCACCGGCCTCCTGCTCGCCTGGAGGAATAGCGGCGGCGGCTTCGGGTGGTTCGCGGGGCCCGGCCGCGTCTTCGGCGTCGGCGCCGTGCTGGCGCTCCTCACCGCGGTCATGGGGATGTCGATCAACGCCCCCACCGCCAAGCGAATCGGGGCGCTGGCGGCAAGTATCGCGTCGGCGGGGCGCCCGCTGCTGCCGGAAGAGCAGGTTCAGATGCACGCCCTGCAGGCGCGCATGACGACCGCCACGCGGACCGCCGCGCTCTTGCTCGTGCTCGCGACGATCGCGATGTCCATCGGACGCTACGTGCCCTGATCATGACCGACATCCTCCACGACTTCCCGATCGCGGCGCCGGCCGACCGCGTGTTCGACGGCTTCACCACACCTACCGGTCTCGACCAATGGTGGACCAAGCGGTCCGCCGGGGAGCCGAGGCTCGGCGCGGTCTACGAGCTCTGGTTCGGCCCCGAGTACGACTGGCGTGGCCGGGTGACCCGGTGCGAACCGGGGCGAGCGTTCGAGCTCGAAATGATCGCCGCCGCCGGCGATTGGCTGGGAACCCGGGTCGGGGTCGAGCTCGAGGCGGGTCCGAACGGCACCCAGGTGCGGTTCTACCATCGCGGATGGCCTGCGGGAAGCGAGCACTGCCGGGTTTCCTCGTTCTGCTGGGCGATGTATCTCCGCGTGCTCCGACGCCACCTCGAGCATGGGGAATCGGTGCCCTACGAAGGGCGTCTCGAGGTGTGATTCACAGGCCCACGCACGCTTCGCCGCGACTCTCGATTTCGAGGTTCCGGCTGGGGAGCGACGTTGACTGTGGGAATCCACAGTGTTAAAGTATCGTAACAATTCAAAGTGCGCGGTTGACATCTGGCGGCAAAGGCAGCACGCTACACGTGCTGTCAATTTCCCGCGGCTAGGCTGCGCAAGCCTGACGGTGCGCAGAAGCACCTAGCCGTCCCTGTTCTATCACACTTCTTACAGGTATTCAGCCACTATGGCCGCTCGCAAACCCAGCCGGAAAAGCGCCACCAAGAAGCGCCCCGCCAAGAAGCGCACCGCCTCCCGCCGTCCCGGTATCAGCCGCATCGACCAGCCGTCCACTCGGACGCATGGCTGGTTCGTTCGCGTCGGATATCACGTGCGGAAGGACGGTGTCTCCGCGCCGCGGCACACCAAGTTCTTCGGTGACGCGGGCCACGGCGGGAAGACCAAGGCGCTGCGTATGGCGGAGAAGTTCGTCGCCTCGCTCGCCAAGGTGCTGAAGAAGAAAAAGAAGTAGTCGGCCGCGTTCCGATGGCCCGGGGAGGGGCCTTGCATGTCGTGCCGTTGCCTTCCCTGGGCCACCAAGTTCCGGTCCGAGCAGAGAACCCTCACGTCACCCCCGCCCTCGGGGGCGCGGCATCCTGCTCATCCCTGCGCCGGTACGCGGGCAGGGAGATCGCCGGAGCTACAAGGGGGCGCCTAGTCGCCCCCGATAACGCGCTCGGAATGGGTGTAGACCGTGTGGCGGGTGCCGCGGGCAAATCCAATCAGGGTGAGCCCCGCCTGTGCCGCCACCCTGACCGCAAGCGCGGTGGGGCCTGAAATGGCCGCGAGCAGCGGCGCCCCGAATGCCGTCGCCTTCTGAGCCATCTCGAAGCTTGCCCGGCTCGTCACCACCAAGAACCCCGATGCGGGGTTGACGCCGGCTTTAAGCAGCGCGCCGATGAGCTTGTCGAGCGCGTTGTGCCGGCCGACGTCCTCCCGCGCCATCTGCACCGCCCCCTCGGCCGTTGCCCATCCGGCGGCATGCACCGCGCCGACCAGAGCGTTGAGCGCCTGCCGGGCCTCCAATTCTCCGAGGGCGCGGCGGATCGCGCCGATTCGAAACGGCCCGCCGGCCTGAACGGTGTGTTGCCGCTTGAGCACGGCGTCGAAACTCTCCGCCCCGCATATGCCGCAGCCGGTGCGGCCGGTGAGCCGGCGATTTCGCGATTCGATGACCGCCATGCAGCTCGGCTCGACGTGGAGCTGGAGCTCGATCCCCCGGCTGTAGCGCACGACCTCGACATCCAGCAGGTCCTTCGCGGCGCCGACCAGCTCTTCGGTGAAACTGAAGCCCAGAGCGAAGTCCTCGAGATCCTGCGGGGTCGCCATCATCACGACGTGCGGGGTCCCATTGTAGACCAGCGCCACCGGGATTTCTTCGGCGATCCGTTCAATGGTGGATTCTGGGGCGTTGCCGGACCACCGAATCGCCCCATGTTCCAGCAGCGGTTCAGCGAAACCCAGGCGGGCCAGGCTGTCCGGATCTCCCCCCTGTCTGGGCTCCGTCATAGTCTTAAGATACTGTACCCTCTCCCGGCGGAATCCCGATGACCGAGTTCCCTCTCGCATGAAGCTCGCTTTCATCGGAGCGCATGGCGTCGGGAAAACGACGCTCTGCTTCGACCTGGCCTCGCGCATCAAGCGGCTGGATCGGGCGGTGGACATCGTGAAAGAGGTGGCCCGGAGCTGTCCCCTTCCGATCAATCGCGACACCACGCTCGAGGCTCAGGCGTGGATCCTCCACACCCAGATAGCCGAGGAGATCGCGGCGGCAAGCCGGTATGAGATCGTCATATGCGATCGGTCCGTCCTCGACAACTACGCCTACCTGGCCCACAGCGCCGGCCCTCGCCCCGAGTACGATGCGGTGGTGCGGGAATGGGTGACGACCTACGACGGCCTCTTCAAGGTGCCGGTGCTTCAAGCACCCTCATATGACGGTATGCGGGACGTCAGCGGGGATTTTCAACGCGACATCGACCGCGCGATCGACCGGCTGCTGGCCGCATTCGGGGTTCTCTGTCACCGGCTCGACCCCACCGACCGCGACGGGTGGATCGATAGCGTGCTGACCGCCATGAACCTCCCGCTACACCCACCCCAGATCGATCTCTTCTCCACTCGCTAAGGAGCTCTTCCATGGCTATCCCGAGTCTCATCTGGTTTCTCTGCATCGGCCTTGCGGCAGGCTGGCTGGCGGGTCAAATCATGCGGGGCGGCGGTCTTGGCCTTCTCGGCGATCTGATCGTCGGCGTCATCGGCTCCCTGCTTGGGGGCTGGCTCTTCGGAATGCTCGGCATCAGCGCATGGGGCCTCTTCGGCCAGCTGGTCACCGCGTTCGTCGGCGCGGTGGTGTTGCTCTGGCTCCTTCGCCAGATCAAGAAAGCCTAGCTCTGCTCCGCCGACTGCTGCTCGGAATTCTCTGGATCGGGATTCTCGGGATCCTGGCGGAGCTGTTGCTGCTGGAGCACACCGACGGCTTCTGGCAACTGGTGCCGCTCACCCTACTCGGGCTGGCCCTCGTCGTTTTGGTGTGGCATCAGGTGGCGCCGAGCGCAATCACGGTGCGGGCGTTCCAGGCCGTCGGGTGCCTGTTCGTGTTGAGCGGAGCGGTAGGGGTCTTTCTCCACTACCGCGGGAATGCCGAGTTCGAGCTGGAAATGAGCTCCGGTCTTGCCGGATGGAAGCTGATCTGGGAGTCTCTCAAGGGCGCGACGCCGACACTCGCGCCCGGGGCGATGCTGCAACTTGGCCTCCTCGCGCTCGGGTATACATTTCGCCACCCCGCGCTGGGCGGGGGGAATTCATCGGAGGGATGAAATGATCCGGATACTTGCCGCAGCAGCGCTTGGCCTCGGAATGACGCCGGCGCAGGTGGGAAAGAGCCAGGGCGTCCAGGACGTGAACGTGATCGCCGAGAAGGAACTCGCGACGGTGCCGCATCTGACCGTGCCGATGGTCAAGGTCATCGTCGACCGGCGCCCCTTTGCAAGCATCGTCGAGCTCAATGCGCTCCTCGCGGCGACGCTCAACAAGGAGCAGCTGGCACAGGTGTACGGGAAGATCTTCGTGCCGATCAACCTGAATGCCGGGACGAAAGAGGAGATCCTCCTGATTCCCGGTATCGGCCCGCGCATGCTGCGCGAGTTCGAGGAGTATCGGCCTTACGACGGGCTGGCGCGGTTCCGGCGGGAAATGGGGAAATACGTCGACGAGAAGGAAGTTGCGCGGCTGGAGCAGTATGTCTTCGTGCCGATCAACCTCAACACCGCGAGCGACGAAGATATCCTCTCGATTCCCGGCATCGGCCCGCGGATGCTGCGCGAATTCAAGGAGTACCGGCCGTACGATGGAATCGAGCGGTTCCGGCGCGAAATCGGCAAGTACGTTACGCCGAAGGAAGTGGCTCGGCTGGAGCGGTTCGTCGTCGTGAAGTAGGACGGCGCTACGCCGCCGCGCCGGTTCCCGCGGCGCGGCCGGTGGCCCACGCCCACAGAAAGTTGTACCCGCCGATCGGACCGAAGGCATCGAGGGCCTCTCCCGCCAGGAAGAGGCCTTCCTGTTTCCTGCTCTCCATCGTGCGAGGGTCGACCTCCGCCAGGCTCACCCCGCCGCCGGTCACTTCGGCCTTCTTGTATCCCTCGTGGCCCGACCAGGGAAGCTCGTCCCGAACCAGGCGCTCGATCAGCCGACGCCGGTCTTCCCGCCGAAGCTGGGAGAGCTGCGCCGCGGGGTCGACACCGGCGCGGGAGAGGAGGAGGAGGGCAAGCCGCTCGGGAAGGAGTTCCTTGAGCACCCGGCCGACGGTCCGGGCGCCCTCAGGTCTCAGCGCGGACTCCCAGTCGCCTTCGCTGAGCGCGGTCCAGCGCACGGTGAGGCGCGCCGCCGCCCGTTCGGGCTCCTCATGGGAGCGGACGATCAGGTGGGAGACATCGAGCGCCGCAGGGCCGCTGTAGCCGCGGTGGGTGAAGAGAAAGCCGCCGGTTGCCTTGACGGTCTCCGTACCGGCGCGTGCAGTGAGCGTCACCGTCAGGGAGACCCCGGAAAGTGCCGCGAACGATGAGTCGGTTGCCGTGATGGGGGTGAGGGCGGGGTAGGTCCGATGAACGGTGTGCCCCAGACCCCGGAGAAATTCGAGCCCGCGGCCGTCGCTGCCGGTGTTCGGCACCGAGAGACCGCCGGTGGCGATCACGACGCGGTCCACCTCGAGGTCGGCGGCGCCCTCGCGCGAGACGATCCACCGGCTTCCCTCCTTGTGGAGCCCGGTGACGAGCGTGTCCGGCATGAAGCGGGCGCCCTCTCGCGCGACGAGCGCCAGCAATCCGTCGCGCACATCGCGAGCTCGGTTCGATTTCGGAAAGAGCTTCGCCGTCTCCGCTTCCTCCACGAGCTCCTGGCCGAGCGCCGATTCGAAGAAGGTGATCTGCTCCCGAAGTGGCCAGGAACGAAGGATCTTTCGGAGGACGTGGGGGGATGATGCGGTGACGAAACGGGTTTCATCGACCCGCGCCGGAAGGATATTGCAGCGGCCCCCGCCGCTGATCAGGATCTTCCGGCCGCCGTCTTTCGTGCGCTCCAAGAGCACCGTGTCGGCTCCACCCCGCGCGGCAAAGATCGCGGCCATCGTTCCGGCCGCCCCCGCGCCGATCACCGCCACTCGTGTCAGATGGCCTCCCTCGCGCTATACTGGTTCCGTTCCCTCGCCGAATGGTAACGGGATGACCGACGCACGCCTCCAGACGCTGGCTGCGGCACGCTGGCGCATTCAGCTGATCCTCACCGGCGCGATGATCGCGATCTATTTCGGGTTCATCGCCCTGATCGCCTGGAACAAGCCGCTCCTCGCCACGCGGCTCCGGCCGGGGCTCTCCCTGGGGATCCTGCTCGGCGCCCTGGTGATCGTCTGTTCGTGGCTCCTTACGCTGGTGTATGTCCGCTGGGCCAATACCCACTACGACGCCGAGCTCGAGCGGCTCAGGGAATAGGGATGCTCGCCCTCCAAGTCACCACGAAGATCGGCGACCCGAATGCGGTCGCGATGGGGTTCTTCTTTCTCTTCATCGCGACGACGCTCGGGATCACCTGGTGGGCGGCGCGGCGGACCCGCACGACCGAGCACTTCTACGCTGCGGGGCGGTCGATCACCCCGGGACAGAACGGGATCGCGCTGGCTGGGGATTACATGAGCGCGGCGTCCTTTCTTGGGATCGCCGGGCTCGTCTCCACCACCGGTTTCGACGGACTCATCTACTCCACCGGATGGCTAGTGGGGTGGCCGGTGGTGCTCTTCTTGATCGCCGAGCCGCTTCGGAATCTGGGGAAGTACACCTTCGCCGATGTGGTCGCGGTGCGGCTCCAACAGACGCCGGTTCGGTTGGCCGCCGCGGTCGGGACGCTCGCCACAGTATCGCTTTATCTCATTGCCCAGATGGTCGGCGCCGGCGGACTGATCCGCCTCATGTTCGGAATATCCTACGAGGCGGCCGTCGTCATCGTCGGGGTGGCGATGATCGCGTATGTGCTTTTCGGCGGCATGCTGGCCACGACCTGGGTGCAGATCGTCAAGGCGGTGCTGCTGCTCGGCGGCGCGGCGTTCCTCGCGCTGCTCGTCCTCTCCCGTTTCAACTGGAGTCCGACGGCGCTCTTTGCTGCGGCCGCGGACAAGTATGGCGAGGCGGTGCTCGCGCCGGGCCGGTTGGTGTCGAAGCCGCTCGACGCTATTTCCCTGGGGCTCGCGCTCATGTTCGGAACGGCGGGGCTCCCTCACATCCTGATGCGGTTCTACACCGTTCCCGACTCGAAAGCGGCGCGCACGTCGGTGTTCTATGCCACCGGCCTGATTGGGTTCTTCTATCTCATGACCTTCGTCCTGGGCTTCGGGGCGATGGTGCTGGTCGGGCCCGACGCGATTCGTGGGGTCGAACCGGGAGGGAACATGGCGGCGCCCCTTCTGGCCGAGTTTCTGGGAGGGACGCCGCTGCTCGGGTTCATCGCCGCGGTGGCGTTCGCCACGATTCTGGCGGTGGTGGCCGGCCTAACGCTCTCCGGGGCCGCCGCGCTCTCCCACGACCTCTGGGTCCACGTGGTGCGGCGCGGCAAGGCGGACGCCGTCGAGGAGCTTCGGGTGGCCCGCGTGGCCACCGTCGGCCTCGGCCTCGTCGGCGTCTTGCTCGGTATCACGTTCAAGGGCCAGAATGTCGCCTTCATGGTCGGTCTGGCATTCGCCATCGCGGCCAGCGCGAATTTCCCGGCGCTCATCCTGGCCATCTTCTGGCGGCGGTACACCACCTGGGGCGCGGTGGCGAGCATGGTGGTCGGAACGGTGGGGACGCTGGTGCTGATCTACCTCTCTCCGACGCTCCAAGTCGACATTCTCAAGCACGCTTCGGCTTGGTTTCCGCTCCGGAACCCCGCGCTGGTGACCATTCCCCTCTCTTTTGCGGCCGGCATCGTGGTGTCGCTCCTTGCGCCGAAACCGGCGGAGGCGGAGGGGTTCGACCGGGTGGCCCGCCGGATGCACTTGGGGCCTTCGGCGTGATGGACCGGCCTACGCTGGCGTCCGGGGGCTCTGGGACATAAAATCCCAGGGAGGGCTGGCCGGTCCTGCTGGTTGACGGCCGGCCCGGGTACCCTCACGGGAGTCCGCATGTCGAAACGCGATGACCAGCGCATTGCCGCCCTGGTGAAGAAGAACACGGCGAAGATCGCCAACCCGAAGGTCGACCGGTCGAAGCAGTACGACGATACCCTGCGGGTGAAGCCGCCGGATCAGGATGTCGAAACAACGCGGCTCTTCAAGGAAGTGAAGAAGCGGGAGTTTTGATGGGCCCGCCATGACGACGCTCTGGGACGAACGGGAGCGCCACGCGCTGCTCACCCGGCTCGACCGCCTAACCGCCGACACCCCGGCCCGCTGGGGGCGCTTTGCCTGCCCGGACATGCTGGCGCATGTGAACGACGCCATGCGGATGGCGCTCGGTGACCTCACGCCTCTGCCGAAGAAGCTGCCGCTGCGATACTTCCCTCTGAAACAGCTTGCCATCTACGTGCTGCCCTTCGCCAAAGGGCTGCCCACCGCGCCGGAGCTGATCGCGCGGAAAGGGCGCGCGGTCTTTCCCGACGAAGTGAAGGGCTTTCGGGAATTGCTGGCGCGGGTGGCCGGCCGCCGGGACCGCGCCGACTGGCCTCCGCACCCGGCATTCGGCGTGATGAGCCGGCGAGACTGGGGAGTGCTCGGATCCCGCCACATCGACCACCACTTTCGCCAGTTCGGGGTCTAGTGGCGGTACCGACCTCCGCGGGCTACCGGATTCCCGATGGCGCGGGAATCGGGCACACGCACCTCAAAGTGAGCGACATCGATCGCGCACTCGAATTCTACTGCGGCGTCCTCGGCTTCAATCTGGTCACCCGCTTCCGGGACAGCGCCGCCTTCATCGCGGCGGGGGGATACCATCACCACATCGCCCTCAACACTTGGGAAAGCCTCGGAGGCTCGCCGCCGCCGCCGCATCATACCGGGCTCTATCATGTGGCCATCCGCTATCCGACGCGCCGAGACCTGGCGGTGGCGGTGCGCCGGGTAACCGAGGCGGGGCACCCGCTCCAGGGCGCATCGGATCATGGCGTGAGTATTTCCATCTATCTGGCGGACCCCGATGGGATCGGTCTTGAGCTCACCTGGGATCGTCCCGAATCGGAATGGCCCCGCGGCGCCGGCGGCCGGATCGAGCTTCGGATGGCCGATCCGATCGACCTCGGCGCGCTACTTCGAGAGGGGGAGTAACAGCGATGGATCCGACGACGCGGCTCATTGCCAGGACGCTGCAGCCGGCAAGGGGCCAGGCATGGCATGGCGGGCCGACGCCGGTCGGCGCGCTCCGCGGGGTAACGGCCGCCGCCGCCCGATGGCGCCCGCACCCGAAGCGGCACTCGATCTGGGAGCTTGCGCTCCACGCCGCGTACTGGAAATACGCGGTACGCCGAAGACTTCTGGGGGGTGAGATCGGGGGATTCCCGCGGAGCCCAGCCAATTGGCCGGAGCTGCCTACCGCTCCGAATGCCCGGGCGTGGGAGGCCGACAAGGCGCTGCTCGCCGCCGAACACCGGTTACTTCTCCAGGCTATCGAGCGGTTTCCCGGGGCCCGGCTTGGCCGGAGCGCCGGCGGCCGGAAGCGCTGGACCTGGGGCGACCTGATCGTCGGGATCGCGATGCACGATGCCTACCACGCCGGGCAAATCCAGATGCTCAAACGGCTCTGGGCCGTGCGATGAGTGGGGACCCGGCCCCCGGCCGGCGACACAGTTAGGCGTCCGTGTACCGCACCTGCCTCTTCTGCCATGCCGACCTCGGCGCCAACGATCTGATCGAGCACCTCCCGATCGGCCGCCGCCTGGCGGTCGATTCGGGGAAAGGGCGCCTCTGGGTGGTGTGCCGCAAGTGCGAGCGGTGGAACCTCACGCCGTTCGGCGACCGGTGGGAAGCGATGGAGGAGTGCGAGCGGCTCTTCCGCGACACTCGGGTTCGATTCTCCACCGATGAAATCGGGATCGCGCGGCTCAAGGATGGCACCGAGGTCGTCCGGATCGGCGAGCCGCTCCGCCCGGAGTTTGCGGCGTGGCGTTATGGCGACCAGTTCGGGCGGCGCCGTCGCCGGCACTACGCGTTGGCCGTGGGAAGTGCGGTCCTGGTGGGCGCGTTGGTCGTCGCTCCCGCGGTCGCGGGCATCGGTTTCATCGGAGTGAGGGGTCTGTACGA
Organism: Gemmatimonadales bacterium; assembly: GCA_013140635.1. Lineage (GTDB taxonomy): Bacteria > Gemmatimonadota > Gemmatimonadetes > Gemmatimonadales > GWC2-71-9 > JABFSM01. Next base: position 3,748 of record JABFSM010000319.1, on the reverse strand, counting down.
GCTGGCTTCCGGGCTGCTGAAGGACCGACGCACGGTGGCGCGCATCGGCGGAGCGGGCGAGCAGGTGCTGCCGCTCACGCAGATGCAGATCGAGGCGGCAAGGATACTGTCGGTGCGGGGAGAAGAGGGCTGGCGGCTCAGCATTCCTAAGGATCGGGGGGAGGGGTTCTGGAGGTCGTTTCGGGGCGAGCCGCCGGAATCACACGTTTTCGAAGGCAACCGGGCTCGTGAGGCGTTGATCAAGCTCATGCCGCGCCTCAATCAGTCCGGTGGCGGCAAGAAGGAGGTCCAGGAGGCGGTGCAGCTACTCGAGCTGGCGCCGACGTTCGAAGCGCTCATTCCCAAGCTCGCCTATTCCGGCGAATTGCAGGTGATGTTTCGAAAGCAGGACATGAAGACCATCCCACTCCCCGACCTGGAGCTGGAGTACCGCCTGGCTCTCGAAATGTCGGCTCACGAAGACGCCGAACGCCGCTGGCTGGCCGGCGAGCTCCTCGAACTCGAGCGGGCCTGGCGCGAGGCGGAGGAGCTGGCCGCCATCGCGGACAAGTTGGGGCTCCCGGCCGAAGTGGAAGAGCGAGTCGCATCGATCCGCTCGTCGGAGGGCCGATGACCGGGGCGGAGCTCGAGGCGCTTCTCGCCGAGGAATTGCCGATCACCCAGCATCTGGGAATCCAGGTCGAGCATCTCGATGCTGAGGGGCTCACTCTTCGGCTCCCCCTCGCCGCCAACCGGAACCACAAGGGCGCGGCATTTGCCGGGAGCCTCAATGCCGTGGCGACCCTCGCGGCGTGGGGCGTGTTGGTCGCGACGCTTACGCGGTCGGAGGTGGATGCGCACGTCGTGGTGCAGGACAGCAGTATCCGCTACCTCAAGCCGGTGCGGGGAGATGCGCTGGCTTTCTGCCCGGCCCCAAAGCCCGCGGAGCTCCGCAAGGCGCTGGCGGTCTTTGCCAAGCGGGGGCGAGCGCGGATTCCCTTCGAGGTCTCGATAACCGACGCCGGTGAGGCCGCGGCGCTCTATCAGGGTCGGTATGTGATGCACCGTCGGGGGGCGTGATCGTCCTCCGGGCTCTATCTTTGGATTCGAGATGGCCACCCTGCTCACCCTCGATCCGGTCCGCGTTGCGCGGGAGGTTCGCCACGCCGCGGCCGCTTTCGCGGCCGCGGACCGCTGGCGGCTGGCCTGGCTTCGGGTCTATGCGCAGTGCCTGCTTTGCTTTTTGGCCGGCTATGTGATGTACGGGATGTCCTGGGGTGCGAGCGACCCGACGACGGTTTCGATCTTGGTCTCGCTGAGCCAGTTCGTTGCCTATGCCGTGCCGCTTTTCCGGTTGCTGTCTTTCTATCTGAAACACGCCGATCAGTTTTGATGTTCCACTACGAGCACCGGTCACACTCACTGTTGCCGAAGCGGCGCTTCCTTCAGCGGCTCGGGCGCCACGCCGCGGTCGCCATCGGGCTCATCGTGGCCTCGCTTGCGGTCGGTACGACGGGGTATCACCTTTTCGGCGGCCAAGCCTGGATCGATGCCTTCCTCAATTCGGCGATGCTACTCGGCGGGATGGGTCCCATCGGCGAGATCACGAGCGACGGCGGAAAGATCTTCGCGGCCTTCTTTGCCCTCTACGCCGGCCTCCTGCTCATCGCGGTGACCACGATCATCCTGGCGCCGGTGCTTCACCGGATTCTTCACCGCGTGCACCTCGAGGATCCGAACGAGAAGGAGGAGGAATGAGCGACCGCGCCTTCCTGCAGGGGAGCGCCGATCTGCTTCTCAAGTTGTACGAGAGCCGGCGGGAGCCTGCCCTTCGAGAAGCCCGGGACTGGTGGGTCACCAAGTTCCATCCGAAGAGCGCGAAGGACGTGCTTCGGATCTGGGTGAGCGCGGAGAGCGCGCCATACCGGATGGTGACGACCCATTGGGAAATGGCGGCGACCTTCGTGGCCTTGGGGGCGATCGACGCGGCAATGTTTCATGCCGCCAATACGGAACACCTGGCCATCTACGCCAGACTGCGGCCCTACCTCGCGGAAATCCGGGAGCTGACCGGATACCCGACCTACCTCGCGCAGCTCGAGAAGGTCGTTACCGACCTTCCCGACCTCGAAGAGCGGCTGGCCCCGATCCAACGTTATCTGGCACGGAGGGCCGCCGAGGCACAGCAGGCGTGACGTCCACCGATCACTTCTCTCGCGACGCATCCGCGTACGCCAAGTTTCGCCCCCGTTACCCGGACGCGCTGTTCGGTTGGCTTGCCGGCCTTGTCGAGTTTGCCGGCACAGCATGGGACTGCGCCACCGGCAACGGGCAGGCGGCGACGATGCTCACCCCGTATTTCCAGCGGGTGGTGGCCTCCGACTTGAGCCGGACCCAAGTGAAAGCCGCCCGCCGGGGAGAGAGACTCCACTACATCGTCTCGTCGGGGGAGGCGGTGCCGCTTGCCGATCGGTCGGTGGATCTAGTGACGGTGGCGCAAGCCTTCCATTGGCTGGACCACTCTCGGTTTTATGAGGAAGTGGACCGCGTTGCGCGGCCCGGCGCGGCGTTCGCCGTCTGGTGCTACGGGCGGCTCTATGCCTCGCCCGAAATCGACCGCGCCCTCGAACAGTTCTACGACGGCACCGTCGGGCCCTATTGGCCGCCGGAGCGCCAGCACGTCGAAAGAGCCTACCGGCACTTCGATATCCCCATCGATGAACGGGCCGCGCCGCCCTTGACCATCACCCTCACGGTCACCCTTCCCGAACTTCTCGGCTACGTTGGCACCTGGTCCGCCGTTGGGCGGTACATTGCCGCCAATGGTCGCGACCCGGTTCCGGCGTTCGGAGAGGAGCTGGGGAGGATCTGGGGGCCGGCGAATGCCGCTCGCCAAGTCCATTGGCCGCTTTCGATCCGAGCGGGGCGTTGGCTCGGCGCGCGGCCGCCTAGCGCTTAGTCCTCCAGCACGAACGTCACTTTCATATCCACCCGGTACTGCCGAATCTTTCCATTTTCGATATCGACCTTCATACCCTTGATCCAGGCACCCTTGATGTTCTTGAGGGTGCGCGCCGCGCGGCCGATCCCCGACTTGATGGCCGCTTCGAAGCTTTTCGGAGAGGTGGCGGTGATCTCGGTGACTTTGGCGACTGACATCGTATGCCTCGTGGATGAATGGTTCAGGCCACCTGATCGGTGTCGATCTGGCCGGAAATCTTCCGCGCCAGATGAGACCACGACATACCGATGGCCAGGATGGCGCTCACGATGATGAGCACGATGAGCGCGATAGTGCGACTGCTGCCGGCCGAAAGGAGGTGCCGATCGATCAGCAGCCAGACCAGCGTGCCGAACACCGCGGCCACAAGGAGTGCTCCCTTCCAGCCGATGGAACGCTTCGTGGTCTGGAGACAGACGATCCAGCCGATAAGGAGGAGCAGGGCAACGAGCACTTTGACGGGGCCAACGGTCCCGATGCCCCCGCCTGCGGCAAAGAGCGGCTCGACGGTCCAGTGATAGAACGACGCGCCCCACGGATTGAAGGTGGCGAAGACGAGAATCACCGCGAAGAGAAATCGCGCGCCGATGCCCTTCGGGCCGATCGAATCCAGAGCCGCCATGGAGCGCTCCCGCTGGGGTGACTAGAAGCCATCTCACAAATGGCGTAACAGGATGATAATGCAGCCGAGCTGGACAAAACCGAGGTAGTTCCCGGCGTGATACTCGTAGCGGGTGACGATGCGACGGAAGTTCTGCAACCAGGCGA
>JABFSM010000013.1 GCA_013140635.1 Gemmatimonadales bacterium | reverse complement strand
CCCCGAACCGCCCCGCCAAGACAGTTTCGTCGATCTTGGCGCGCTGATCCTCGACGATCAGCACACCCGGGACACCCGGATGCGGGTGGAACAGCGCTCGCCGGTCGAGAACGAGGACCAGGCGTTCCATGAGGCCCTCGCCGACTTCAAACGAGGCATCGAGGCGAATCTCGACGCCAACGACTTCCAGGCTCACTACGACCTCGGTATCGCCTTCAAGGAAATGGGCCTCCTCGACGAGGCGATCGCCCAGTTCCAAAAAGCGCTCCGGTCGCCGGACGGCCGCCTCAAGACCTCGGAGCAACTGGGCGCCGCGTTCTTCGAGAAAGGGCAGTACGCCATCTCGGAAGCGGTGCTTCGGCGCGCCGTCGATAGCCTGACCGGCGCCGACGACGACAAGATCGGCCTGCTCTATTGGCTCGGCCGGGCGGTGGAAGCGCAGCGGCGGGGCCGGGATGCCCTCCAACTCTACGAACGCGCCCTGGCGGTGGATATTCGCTTTCTGGACCTCGACGAGCGGGTCAGGCGCTTGATGGCGGAGGCGGCCCAGTGATTTCCGAAGCGGCGCCGGTCACCCTTGCCGCCCTCCAGGCGGGCATTCTTCCCCGGCTCACCGGGGTGCGGGAGGAGATCCGCCGCCTCATCGAGGCGGACTTTCCCCTGATCGCTCAGGTGAATTCGCACCTCACCCAGATGCAGGGAAAGATGCTTCGGCCGACCCTGCTGCTCCTGTCGGAAGGCGCCACCGCCGGCCGCCCCGATCCGCGCTCGGTGTCGCTGGCCGCGGTGGTCGAGTTGATCCACCTGGCGACACTCGTGCACGACGACGCGGTGGACCACTCGGTGCTGCGGCGGGGGATGCCGACGATCAACGCCCTCTTCAGTCACCAGATCGCCGTGATCATGGGGGATTATCTCTATTCGCGGGCGGTGATCGAACTGGTGCGCCAGGCCGATCTCGAGGCGCTCCAGATCCTCTCCCGGGTCACCAACGAGATGACCATCGGCGAGATGCGCCAGTTGCTGGCTCACGATCCGCTCAAGTTCTCCGAGGAAGACTACGATCTTCTGGTGCGAGCCAAGACGGCGACCCTGATTTCCGGGGCCTGCGAGGTCGGCGCGCTCAGCGCTTCGCCAACGGAACGTGACGCGATGCGCCGCTTCGGGGAGTGCGCCGGTATCGCCTTTCAGATCGTCGACGATGTCCTCGACTTCACCGGGGTCGAAGCCGATACCGGCAAGCCCGCCGGGCTCGACCTCCGTGAACACAAGGTCACCCTGCCGCTGATTTACGCCCTGCCGCGCATGTCGCCGGCGCAGCGGATCCAAGTGGCCGACCTGATGGACGACCCGGAGCCGAGCGACGCGGCGATCGCCCAGGTGGTGGAGGCGGTGGCCGAACGGGGTGGTCTGGAGTACGCCCGAACTAGGGCGCAGCAGCTCTGCGCCCAGGCCGAAGCGGCGCTCGACGAACTGCATCCTTCCCCGGCGCGGGAAACGCTCCGCGCCAGTCTGACCTACGTTCTGGAACGGAGGCGCTGATGGCGCAGGGTCCCAGACGTCCGCGGTTCTACCTTGGTGTGCTGCTCTCCGGGTTTCTGGTTGGAGGGTTCCTTAACGCCTTTCTCAAGGCGGTGTTACCCGACAGCCCGACCAAGACGTTCTTCACGTATTCCGTCGCCCCGGGGTTCGGACCTGTTCCGATCAACTTGCTGGTTGTAAACTTCACCATCGGCCCGGTGGGACTCGAGCTTTCGCTCATGAGCCTCATAGGTGTGGCGTTGGCGTACTTGGTAGCCAAGTCGCTCTTCTAGCGGGCCAAAGCGAGGGAGCCATGGGTAATCTCGGGTTTACGGAAATCATGATCATCCTCGTGGTGGTCTTGCTGGTCTTCGGGGCCAAACGGCTCCCGGAGATCGGCGCCTCGATGGGGAAGGGCATTCGCGAATTCAAGAAGAGCATCTCCGACGCCGGAGAGTCGGTGACCCAGCTTCCCACCGAGGACCGGAGCACCACGCCGCGCAATCTCGACGCCCCGGCGCAGCCCCAAGCCACAACCGGCGAGCCGAAGCGGCTGTCGCAGTAGACAGTTCGGTCTGCAAGCGCACGAGGCGGTCCGGCGGGAGCCGGACCGCCTCGTGCGCTTTCGTTCCCGGGCTACTGAATTGGCGGCGGTGCGGCGGCGGCGGCCTGGGCGTTGGTCTTGTAGAGATCGGCCCGGCGATCGACGATCTTGGCGTTATTCCGCAGCGCCAAGACGTACGCCCTTACCCGGCTTTGGCGAGCCGCTTGGGTTGCGTCGTTCCGAATCTGGCTCAGGTTCTTCGTGAACTCGACGGAATCGGCGGCACTCCGTTCGAGCTCTTGGAAGAGGTACACCCCATCGTCCGCCGAAACTGGGCCTGAAGCGCCGACTCGAGGTGCGCCGAACGCCGCCCCGATCTGGGCAGGTAGTTGGAAAGTGGCGCGGAGACGGCTCATGGGGCCGAGCTCTCGGTAGGTCACTCCATTTGCCTGAGCCAGCTGCTTGAGCGGGGTGCCGCTCTTCGCGGTTTCCGCCAGCCGGCGGCCCATCTCGATGGCGGCGGCGCGCTGCTTGTCGAGCCGTAGCTTACCGGCTACCTCGTTCTTGATCGCGGAAAGAGGAGGCACGCCTTCGCTCTGAGCGCTATCGAGCCGAAATACCACGTAGGATTGCTCCGCCTCGATCACCGGGCTCTCTTCGCCGGGCTTGGCCTGAAAGGCCCAGATGCTCACATCGGGGATGCGCCCGGTTTCCGGGGCGTAGACGCTCGTGGCTTCCGAAATGGGGCCGAGCTTCTGGATGGAAAGCCCGAGCGCGCCGGCCGCGGTGTCGAGGGCGGCCGGCTCCAAGCGCTCGGCGGCCAGTTGTTCCAGCGAATCGGCGCGGCGGTCGAGCAGGTCGCGATGCGCCCCCGTCACCTCGATCGGCACCAGGATGTGCCTGGCGGTGAAGTTGTCTCCCTTACGGCTCGCCACTTCGATCAGGTGATAGCCAAATTGGCTTCTCACCGGTTCGGAGAGCGTCTTGAGCGGGAGACTCATAGCGGCCTTCGCGAAATCTTGATCGACGCCCGTCGTGCTGTTCATTTCTCCGAGTTCGCCGCCGCTCCGGCCCGACACCGTATCGGACGATTCGCGCTGCGCCACCTCGGCGAATGGGGCGCCCTTCTGGATTTCCTCACGCAGCGCACGCGCCCTGGACAGCGCCGCAGCGCTGTCGGACGCATCCGGAAGCCTCGGCACGGCGAGATAGCTCAAGTAGGCGGCCTTCGAGCGCTTGAACTCGTCCTTGTGGGCTCGGTAATACGCGTCGATTTCGGCGTCCGACACCTGAATGCCGGTTGCCGGTACCGCCATTGCAGGGTCGATTACCAACGCCCCGACTTTGACCTGCTCTTTGTCGTCCCGGTAACGTTCCCAGAGTGAGGCATCGGAGACGAAGACATCGCCGATGACGCCTTGCAGCAGCTTCGAACGGAGGATTTCCTCCGCGTATTGGGACTCGAGGTAGGGGATGTACTGGGCCGCCGAGCTCGACGTGAGCCAACGCTGGTACTTTGAAGGGTCAAAAGTCCCGTTGGTCTGGAAATCGGGGTTGGTGGCCGCCTCCCGAGGAGGCGAATTCCGAATCGCTTCGGCGATTTCATCCGGACTCACCGTAATGCCGTGCTTCTTGTACTCGGCACGGAAAATGATGTCCTGAATGAACTGATTCCAGACCTGGTCGCGAATCTGGACCGTCTCCTCCAGACTCATCGAGGCACCAGACTGGCGCTGTCTGGAATCGATGGCCTGTTGCACGGCCTCTTGGAAGCTCCGAGAATCGACCGAGGTTCCGTTGACCTTGCCGACGGAAGTGCTTGTCAGCAAGCCACCTCCGGTGCCAAGGCCACTTAGGTCGTAGACCAGCCAGACGACAAATGCAATCGTCGTCACCAGGATAATGGGCTTGGCGGAGCTGCGAAAAAATTGCATCATGAGAGGGAACCGATCCGGGTCAGCCTAAGGGTATGAAGCCCTGAAACTTAACGGACGGACGTAGCCGGCTCAAGGATGGCGGCCGGGCCTATTGGAGGCGAGTTTTCGACATGGCGTTCACTAGCGAAATCGAGAAGCTGGAAAAGCGGTGGCAGGAGAACCCACTCGGGCTCACCTTTGCCACCTTGGCCGAGGCCCACCGAAAGGCCGGGGATCCGGTCCGGGCGCTGGAACTGCTCGAGCTTGGCCTGAATCAGCACCCCAACTATGTCCCCGCCCACATCGTGCAAGGGCGTTGCTACCTCGATACCCAAGCCGACCAAGACGCCGAGCGCGCCTTCGTGCGGGTGACGGAGCTCGACCCCAACAACGTCATCGCGCTCAAGAGCCTGGCCGACCTGGCCGAGCGGTCTGGGCGGCTCAACGAAGCGGTGGGCCGTTTGGAGTCGCTCCTCGACGTCGACCGGAGCAACGAAGACGCCCGCGGACAGCTCGATCGGGTTGTCGAACTCCGCGAGGTGCACCCGGTAGTGGAGGCGCCGGCCGCCGAGGAGCCGGTGAACGACTGGGCTCCGCCCTCACTGGTCGAGGAAACCGAGCCCGCTCCCGGCGATCCGGTGGGTGAGGCGGAGATCGAGCTGGAAGCGGCGTTGACCGAGCTCTCCCCCGCGGACGCCGATGCCCCCGACTCGGCCGCCGAGTTCCAGATTCCAAGCGATGCCGAAACGCTGCGCCCCTCGTCCGACCGGCTCACTGACGTTGTTCTCGGCGTCGATGCCGATGAGGACATGTTGCCGGCTGCCGACCTTGCCGGCATCGACGGCCTCCTGGGCGATGACTATGCGGCGCTCAAGACCTACAGCGCTCGGAGCGAGGAGCCGGATCTGGTCGACCCGGTGGTCGACCCGGTAGTCGATCCGGTAGTGGAACAGGCGGTGGACCAGGTGGTGGCCGAAGTGGTCGTCCCCGAAGTGCACCTCCCGGCCGTCGAAGCGGAGCCGGAGGCGCCGGCGGAGGTAGAGCCGGAGCTCGTCGTCACGGAGACGATGGCCGAGATCTTCCTTCGGCAGGGGCATCGAGAACTCGCGCTCGCGGTCTACCAGCAGTTGGCGCTCCGCGCCCCGGCCGATCCGCACATTGCCGCCGCGGTTGAGCGGCTGACGCCGGTGCCGGAAGCACCGCCGCCCGAGCCTGAACCGCCGCCCGCGCCCCGGTTTGCCGCGCTGGAAACGGGGGGCCGTTCGGTGGAATCGCTCTTTGGGGCGCTGCTCCGGGTGCCGCGACCGTCCAAGGCCGCGCCGATCCATCCGCCGGCTTTCGAGGTGCCCCGGAGCGGGGCGGCCCCGACCCGGTCCGCGGACGAAACCCTCCGTCTCGGCGCCGTCTTCGGCGATGACGCCCCCCCGGCGGGCCCCGCCGGGGCGCCGGCGGTGCCTAACGCCAACGAGCCGAGTTTCGACGAATTCTTCGCTCCCGTAGCCGGGACCTCCGGCGACGCGGCGCTTCCCAAGCCGCCCGCCGAGGCGGCGGCCGGCGCCGAGGTGCCCGAGGATCTGGAACAGTTCAACGCCTGGCTGCGCGGCCTCAAGCGCTAGATGCGGATCACGGTCCTCAACGGCCCGAACCTCAACCTGCTCGGCACTCGCGAACCGGAGATCTACGGCACCGCCACGCTGGCCGAGGTGGAGGCGCTGGTCCGGGAGGAGGGAGTTCGGGTCGGCGCGGCCATTCGCTTTTCCCAGACCAACCATGAGGGCACCCTGGTCGATGAAATCCAGCGCCTCCCCGCCACCGCCGACGGCCTCATCCTGAACGCCGCCGCCTACTCGCATACCAGCTTTGCGATCCGGGATGCGCTCCTGGCGGTCAAAGTGCCGTTTGTCGAGGTGCACCTCACCGATGTGTCGCGGCGGGAAGAGGCTCGGCGCCGGCTGGTCTTTGCCGACCTCGCGGTGGAGGTGATCACGGGGAAGGGGCCCGAGGGGTACCGAGAAGCAGTGCGGACGCTGGCCCGGCATCTCGGTGCTCGCTGACCGGCGGTCCGACCGCCAGGACGCCCTCCGTCGGCGACTGACGGAGTTGGGGCTCGACGCCCTCCTGGTCTCCCATCCCCCGAACGTCCGCTACCTGACCGGCTTCTCCGGCTCTTCCGGCCTGTTGCTCGTGACGCACGACCGCACCCTGCTGATCACCGACATGCGCTACGCCGACCAGGCGCCGGTCGAGACCGCCGGCGCCGCGGAAGTGCTGGTCGAGTTGAGCAACATTTGGGAGCGGCTCCGACGGGTGCTGGAGTCGCGAGGGCGCACCCGGCTTGGGTTCGAGCGGGAACGCATAACGGTTCGCGATGCTGAGCGCCTGGCCCGCTTCGAGGCCGCCGACCCGGTCGGCACCGCCGATTTGGTCGACGCTCTCCGCCTGGTGAAGGACGAAGGCGAAGTGGAGGCGATCCGCCGGGCGGCGGATCTTGCCCAGGCCGCCCTCGCCAGCCTCCTCCCGACGATCCGGGCCGGCCAGACCGAGCGGGAAATCGCGGCGCGGCTGGAGCATGCCCTGCGCGACCGCGGCAGCGAGTGGCACCCTTTTCAGACCATCGTGGCTTCGGGGCCCCGAAGTGCCTTGCCCCACGCGAGGGCGAGCGAACGTTCGGTGGCCCGGGGGGAGCTCCTCCTCATCGATTTCGGCGCCCAGCTCGACGGCTACTGCTCCGACATCACCCGGACGATGATCGTGGGTGAGGCGGACGGCCGCCAACGGGAGATCTACGAGGTGGTGCGCGTGGCCCAGCGGACCGCGCGCGAAGGGATCTGGGGAGGGATGTCGGGCAGGGAGGCCGACGCCCTCGCTCGCGACGTCATCGAGGCGGCCGGTTTCGGGGAATCGTTCGGGCACTCGCTCGGCCATGGGGTAGGGCTCGAGGTCCACGAGGGCCCCCGGCTGGCCAAATTGGCCGATGAAGCCCTTCCGGTCGGAGCGGTGGTCACAGTGGAGCCGGGTATCTATCTTCAAGGCTGGGGCGGAGTCCGGCTTGAGGACGACGTTCACCTCACCGGCGACGGTCCCAGGTGCCTCACCGACGGGCGCACCGAGCTACTCACACTTCATTGATCCATAACCCTCCACGTCTCACCGGCCCGGCCGGGAGCTTAGGCACCCAATGAAACCGGACGAGATGAAGGAGTTGGCGCAGCTGCTCGAGAAGGTTCCCGGCCTCAAGGGGATCGATTTCAAGGATGTGAAGCGGCTGGCGGAACTGCTGCGCGATTCGCCCGAGATCGGGTCGATCGAGCTCAAGGGGCTCTTTGGCACCGGGGTCGTGATCAATCGGGTCAATGGGTTTCCGGCCATGCCGGTCACGCCTCCGATGATGCAGATGGCGCCCCCTCTCGCGCCCCATTCGCCGCCGGCCGCGGCGCCCGGTGGGGCGGTGGAGGCCCCGAAGGCGGCGGCCGGCGCCGGCCTCAAGGAAGTTCGCTCGCCCATGGTCGGGACGTACTACGCGTCGCCGGAACCCGGGGCCGACGCGTACGTGAAGGTCGGGTCGCGGATCGCGGCCGCGCAGACGGTCTGCATCATCGAAGCGATGAAGATCATGAACGAGATCGAAGCCGAATTCGGCGGCGTCATTCGGGAGGTCTGTGTGGAGGACGCGCAGCCCGTCGAGTTCGGCCAAGTCCTCTTCCGGGTGGATCCCAATGGCTGATCTGCCGAGCACCGAAGGCGCCACGGCCGCGGCTGCCGCCGCGCCATTCAACTTCAAGCAGGCCATTTCGCAAATGGTGCAGCGGGGCGGGTCCGACCTCCACCTCAAAGTCGGGCGGCCACCCACCGTGCGGGTGAATGGCGACCTGCAGGCCCTGCCGATGTTGCCGATCCGCCCCGAGGAGCTCAAGCACCTCGCGGAGCAGATCATGACCCCGCGCCAAGTGAAGGAATTCGCTGAGAAGAAAGAGGCCGACTTCGCGATCGGTGTGCCGGGCGTCGGGCGGTTCCGGACCAACATATACCAGCAGCGCGGCACCCTCGCCTTTGCGCTCCGGGCCATTCCCTACGAAGTGCACACCATCAACGAGCTCAACCTTCCCGAGGTGCTGGAGACGATCTCCCTCAAGCCGCGGGGGCTCGTGCTCGTGACCGGGATCACCGGGTCGGGCAAGTCCACCGCGCTGGCGGCGATGCTCAACCACATCAACCGCAACCGCCGGGTCAACATCATCACCATCGAGGATCCGATCGAGTTCCTGCATCGCGATGCGATGGCCAACATCGCGCAGCGGGAGGTCGGAAGCGACACCCTCTCGTTCGGCACCGCGCTCCGGCACGTCCTCCGGCAAGATCCCGATGTGATCCTCCTCGGCGAAATCCGAGACAGCGAAACGTTGGATACCGCCCTCAAGGCGGCGGACACGGGGCACCTCGTCTTCTCGACGCTCCACACCACCGACGCCACCCAGTCGATCAGCCGCATCCTGTCGTTCTATCCGCCGCACCAGCAGGCGGAGATCCGCTCGCTGCTCTCCACCGCGCTCTCCGCGATCGTGAGCTTGAGGCTCTGCCCCCGTGCCGACGGACGGGGCCGGGTGCCGGCGTGCGAGGTGCTCATCAACACCGCCGCGGTCGCGGAGAATATCCGAAGCATCGAGAAATCGCTCAACATTCCCGACCTCATCAGCGACGGCTCCATCTCCTACAAGATGCAGTCGTTCGACCAGTCGCTCATGGCGTGGTACAAATCGGGGGTGATCAGCTACGAGAACGCGCTCCACTACGCCACCAACCCGAGCGAATTTGCCTTGCGGGCGGCGGGGGTCACCGCGGCCTCCGATCGCACATTCACCGAGCCGGACGACCAGGCGGCCGGCACCGGATCGCCGCAGGGCCTCACGCGGGAATCGATGCCTTGATGGCGCGCTGAATGTTCAACAAAGTGCTCGTAGCCAATCGCGGCGAAATCGCGCTGCGGGTCATTCGCGCCTGCCGGGAGCTCGGCATCGCGACGGTCGCTGTCTATAGCGAGGCCGACCGCGAATCGCTGCACGTCCGGTTCGCCGACGACGACGTGTGTATTGGCCCGCCGCCGGGACGGCAGTCCTATCTGAATATTCCCCGCATCATCGCGGCCGCCGAAATCACCGGGGCCGACGCCATCCACCCCGGGTACGGCTTCCTGGCGGAGAACGCGGAGTTCGCGCGGATCTGCAAGGCGTCGAACATCACCTTCGTCGGCCCGACGCCGGAACAGATCCAGGCGATGGGAGACAAGGCCTCCGCGCGGCGGCTCGCCAAAGAGGCGGGGGTGCCGACCGTCCCCGGTTCGGAGGGGATTCTCGAGAGCGCGGAGACGGCGCTCACGGTGGCGGAGGAGATCGGCTTTCCCGTCATCATCAAGGCGACCGCGGGCGGTGGCGGGAAGGGGATGCGGATCGCGCACGACGCCGAACAGTTCAGCCAGCTCTTCTCGTTGGCCCAAAACGAAGCGCTGGCGGCATTCGGAAACGGCGACGTGTACGTCGAGAAGTATCTCGCGCGTCCCCGCCACGTCGAGATCCAGGTGATGGGGGACAGCCACGGCCGCGTGGTGCATCTGGGCGAGCGCGACTGCTCGGTCCAGCGGCGCCACCAGAAGCTCATCGAGGAAAGCCCGAGCCCGGCGCTCACCCCGGAGCTCCGCGCCAAGATGGGCGAGGCGGCGGTGTCGCTTTCGGCCGCGATCGGCTACGTCGGCGCCGGCACGATCGAGTTCCTGCTCGACACCGACGGGAAGTTCTACTTCATGGAGATGAATACCCGGATTCAGGTGGAGCACCCGGTGACGGAAATGGTGACGGGGTTCGACCTGGTAAAGGAACAGATCCGGGTGGCGGCCGGGGAGGCGCTCACCTTTCCGGCCGAGCTCAACGGCCTGCGCGGGCACGCCATCGAGTGCCGGGTCAATGCGGAGGATCCGTCCCGGAATTTTCAGCCCTGTCCCGGACAGATCACGGCGTATCATCCTCCCGGCGGCCCCGGCGTGCGGGTCGATACCCATGTCTACGCCGGCTACACCGTGCCGCCTTACTACGACTCTCTCCTGGCCAAGGTGATCGTCCATGGCCGGGACCGCGCCGAGGCGCTGGCGCGGATGGGCCAGGCGCTCGACAGTTTCATCCTCGAGGGTGTCACCACGACGATTCCGTTTCTGGCCCGGGTGATTCGCTCCCCGGCGTTCGTGACGGGGGACGTGGACACCAAGTTCCTCGAACGCGAAAGCCACCTGCTCCAGCCCGACGCATGAAACTCGATGTGATCTTCGCGCCCGCCGGCCTCACCCCCGCCGAGGTCGCCGGGAGGCCTGTGTTCGTGATCGACGTGCTGCGTGCCTCGACCACGATTTGCGCCGCGCTTCATAACGGCGCCCGGGCGGTCGTCCCCGTCGCCACGGCGGAGGAGGCCATGAAGCTGGCGCAGAGCCTCGGGCCGGCCGACACCGTGACCGCCGGCGAGCGCAACTCGCAGCCGATCGCCGGCTTGGCGCTTGGGAACAGCCCCCTCGAAATGACCGAGGCGGCGGTCGGCGGGAAGACCGTCGTGATGACCACCACCAACGGCACCCGCGCGCTGCTCGCGACCCAGGGGGCCTCGGAGGTGTACGTGGCGGCGGCGGTGAACCTCGCCGCCGCCGGCGCCCGGGCCCGGGAGCTCGTTCTCGACAGGCAGGACCCGGTCATCCTCTGCGCCGGCAAGGACTCCGCCTTCGGGATGGACGACGCCTACGCCGCCGGGCGCCTGCTGCTCGCGGCGCAAGGCGGGAGCCGGCGCCGGAAGGGGCTCAACGACGCCGCGCTCGTGGCCATGGACTTAGTGCGGCGGTATGGCGCTAAATGGGAGCGTCCCTTCGTCCTCTCCGCCGCGGGGCGCCAGCTGACCCGCCTCGGCATGGCGGCGGATATCGAGGTGGCGACCCGGCAGGACGCCTATCCGGTGCTCCCCGTCTTCCGGGACCGCCGGATTACCCCCTGGAGCGCTACCCCCTCGTGAGGCCCGAAGACCGCCGCCGCCTCAGCGCGGTCGCCGCGCTCGTCATGGGGGTCTTCTTCGGCCTCACCCTGATTACCGCCGTGCCGACCGGTCCCGTCGGCCGGTTCGTCGGAACCACCCTCTGGCGGCTCCTCGGGTCGGGCGCGGTCGGGTTGCCGCTGCTCGGACTCGGACTCGCCTTTGCCGGCTTCGACCGGCTGCCGCGGCTGGACATGAAGCGCGCGGCGATTCTCCTCGGTGGGCTCTCCCTTCTGGTCCCATTCACCCTTGGCGTGATCACCCGGCCGTCGGCGGTCGCCTTCGACCCGGACCTCGGCTACTGGGGCCCCGCCGCCCGCCTGACCGGCATCGTTCCCGGCCTCGCCGCCCAAACCACGATCAACGTCATCGGACAACCGGGCGGCATCCTCCTCGCCTTCCTGGCGCTCTCGGCGCTGACGCTGGCGACGCTGGCCTGGCACCCGCTGCACCGGCTCGAGAAGCGGCCCGACGGCGAGGACGGCCTCATCGGATCGCCTCGGCCGGATGGCGGCCTCACGGTGCCCCGGACCTCGCGAGCGGGGGCCACGGCGTCGGAGGAAGAGGAGGAGGAAGAAGAGTCGGTCAGGCCGTCGATTCTGCCGCGGCGCAAAAAGAAGATCGCTTCGGGGATTGCTTCGGCCCTTATGGGGCCTCGCAATGACGGGAAGGGGGGGCCTCGCAACGACATACAGGACGACACCCTTCCACCGATCGACCTCCTCAAGCCCCCGCCGCCGCAAGATGTCGCCGCCGACACGGCGCAGCTCGACCGGCTCGGCCAGGCCCTCCTCGACACCCTGCGCACCTTCAAGGTCGAAGGCACCATCGCCGGACGGACCAGCGGGCCGGTGGTCACCCAGTTCGAGATCGTGCCGGCGCCGGGGGTGAAGGCGGGGCGGATCGTGGCGTTGGCGGACGATCTGGCGATCACCATGCGCGCGATGAGCATCCGGGTGGCGCCGATTCCTGGGCGGGGGGCGGTGGGCGTCGAGGTGCCCAACCCCACCGCGCGGATGGTGACCCTTCGCGAGCTGCTCGAAGCGGACGAATGGAACCGCACCAGGGCCGTTATGCCGATCGCGCTGGGCCGCGACCTCGAAGGGAAGCCGGTCGTGACCGACCTCACCAAGATGCCGCACTTGCTGATTGCCGGCGCGACCGGCTCGGGCAAATCGGTGGCGATCAACACGATCATCACCGGCCTCGTCTACCGGTACACCGCGGCGGACTTGCGGTTCCTGATGATCGATCCGAAGATGGTCGAGCTCTCGATGTATAACGCCCTGCCGCACCTGCGGCACAGCGTCGTGACGAACAACCACGATGCGGCGCGGGTGCTGAAGTGGGCGGTCCACGAAATGAACCACCGGTACGAGCTGCTGCACGCCAACGGCGCCCGGAATCTGGCGGATTTCAACCGGAAGGTCGATGAAGGAAAACCGCTCCGCCATCCACCCAAGCCGAAACCGACCCTGACCACGATCAGCGCGGAAGCGGAAACCACGGCGCCGGAGCCGCCGGCCGAAGAGGTCTACGACAAAGGGAGGCTCCCGTACATCGTGGTGATCGTGGACGAGCTGGCCGATCTCATGATGACCGTGGCCGCCGAGGTGGAGACACCGCTCGCCATGCTGGCGCAAAAGGCCCGGGCGATCGGCATCCACCTGATCCTGGCCACGCAGCGTCCCTCCGTGAACGTCATTACCGGCCTCATCAAGGCCAACTTCCCGAGCCGGGTGGCCTTTCGCGTGGCGTCCAAGGTCGACAGCCGGACCATCCTGGACCAAAACGGCGCCGAGGCGCTGTTAGGCAACGGGGACATGCTGTTCCTGCCGCCGGGGAAGAGCGAACCGGAGCGAATCCAGGGGGCCTTTATCGGGACCGAGGAGACCGAAGCGGTCATGGCGTGGTACAAGGCGCGCAAAGAGGCCTCCCGCATCGCGGCCGAGGAGGACATCCTCGCCTTCATGCGCGCGCAGGAGAGCGAAGACGAAGGGGGGCCGGAGGGGGGCGACGAGGGGGAGCGCGATGCGCTCTTCCGGGAGGCCGCGGAGGCCTGCATTCAGAATCAGAGCGGCTCCACCTCGCTCCTGCAGCGGAGGCTGCGCATCGGGTACGGGCGAGCCGCCCGCATCATCGACCAACTCCACACCGCCGGTATCCTTGGGCCCCAGGACGGTTCCAAGCCGCGGGAAGTGCTGGTCGGACTCTCGCAGCTCGACGAGTACCTCTCCTAGGAAGTCCCTTCCATCGCGGCGCGCACGGCCCGGTTGATCTCTTCCGACCGATAGGGCTTGTGCAAGAGCTGCCGGATGCCGATCGCTTCGGCCCGCCGCTGCGTTTCCGCCTCGAGGAAGCCGGTGGTCAGGATGATCGGAAGGCCGGGATATCGCGCGCGAACCTCTTCGGCCAGGACGATCCCGGTCATCCGCGGCATCGACTGATCGGTCAGGAGCACGTCGAAGCCGCTCGGATGGGCGGCGAGCGCTTCGAGGGCCTCCGCCGCGCCAACCACCGCCGTCACCGTGTGTCCCTGCTGCTTGAGCGCCGCCGCGGCGGCCCGAAGGACGATCGGCTCGTCGTCCACCAGCAAGACCCTCCCGCCTTTCGTGCGGCCCCGGTTCGCCTCGGGAGTCTCCGGCGCCGCAACCTCGGAATCGAGACGCGGCAGGTACACCTCCACGGTCGTTCCGGTGCCCGGCGTGCTGATCAGGGTCACTCGGCCCCCCAAGCTTGTCACGATCCCATGGACGGTGGCCAGACCGAGGCCGGTGCCTTCGCCGACCGGCTTGGTGGTGAAGAACGGGTCGAAGGCGCGCTTCATCACCTCGGGGTCCATCCCGCTGCCGGTGTCGCGTACCGTCAGGCAAAGCGTCTTGCCCCCATCCGCCTCGGCGATCCGAATCGTCAGGGTGCCGCCCCGTTCCCGCATCGCGTGGGAGGAGTTGGCCGCCAGGTTGAGCGCCACTTGATGGAGTTCCGCCGGGTCGGCCAGGACGACGGCGTGGGTGGCCTCCACGTCGTAGACCAGCTCGATGCTCGCGGGCAGTGTCGCCCGGAGGAGAGTGCCGACCTCACGGGCTACCTCGTCGAGCCGCACCGGCCGGCGCTCGACCTCCATCCGCCGGCTGAACGCCAAGATGCGGCGGACCAGGTCGCGGGCGCGCCCGGCGGAGGAGAGAACATCCTGCAACTGCGCATGCTCGTGGCCGCCCGGGGGGAACTTCGCCTGCACCTCGGCGGTGTTCACCAGGATCGGAAGAAGAAGGTTGTTGAAGTCGTGGGCGATCCCGCCGGCCAAGGTGCCGAGCGCCTCGAGCTTTTGCGCCTGCCGCAACTGCCCCTCCAGCCGTTCGTGCGCTTCGACCGAGGCGCGTTCCCGAATCACCGCGGCCTCGAGCCCTTCAAGGAGCGAGGCCACCGACATGGCGACCAACAGGCTCAGGAGCACCAGATTGGCCCCAACGGTGATCCATATCGACTCGGCGGCCCGGCTGCCGGCCACTTCGGGAGGCACCCAGGTGAATGAGCCGACCCCCATCGCGATGGTGAATACCGTGACGGTCAGCACCTGGATCCCAAGCGCCACGAACGCCGCCTTGCGTCCCTTGAGCACGGCGGCCATGACGGCAAACGCGAAGAGCCAGACGATGCCGGCCCCCTTGGCGCCCGATTCGGCCAGCAAGGTGACCGCCAGGAGATAGCAGAGCCCAATCAGGGCAAAGGCGCGGAGCCGAAAAGTGAGCGAACGCCAGCGGGCGAGGCCGATGACCATTCCGTACACGAGCGTGTCCACCAGCGCATCCCACCAGCGTCCGGTCCAGAGCGCGAGGGCGACGCTCGGCAGATAGGCAAGGAGGCCGAAGAGGGCCATGATGCGGAGCATCGTGGCCAGCGCCCGGGCACGAACCGGCGCGTCATCCGCGTCATTCGGCATGACGAGGGGGAAGAGCCAGGCAACGAGCCTGGCGAACCAGCCGGGCGGAGCGGTCGGCATATGTACTGATATCGGCACGCCGCGACCGATCTTCGGTCTGGGTGCGGCTTTTTGGCGGTATCATGCGGTGATCGGGTTCCAGCCCTGGGAGGGGTCTTCGCTAGTGTTGCCCCATGCCCAGCCGACATGTCCCGATTCCCGTGCAACAATGGACCGACCCGCGCCACCGGCGGGGCTACGAGGGAGAGCGGGCGGCCATTGCCCACCTTCTCCGCCATGGGTGGCGCATCGAGGCGCACCGCTTTCGCCTCGGCCATCACGACCTCGATGTCGTGGCGCGCCGAGACGGTCTCGTCGCATTCGTCGAGGTAAAGACCCGAACCAACCACCGATTTGGGGCCCCGTCCGAGTCCGTGGGGTGGCGGAAGCGGGCTGTCATGACCCGCCTGGCCGGGCTCTGGCTGGCCCGCTTTGGCCGCCCTGGAGACAGCTACCGGTTCGACGTCATCACCGTGGAGGGAGTGAACATCACCCACATAGAGGGTGCGTGGATTGGTGTGGAAAAGTGAGAAAATGCCTACTTGTTTCGGCAGATGTTCGGTAGTACATTGGTAAAGTCTTTTTGTGTCGCAAAATCATCCACAACATGAAAACGGGGGTTCCGATGGCTGTTCCCGACGTCAAGGACACCAAAATCGACGCCGAGCGTCGCAAGGCTCTCAACCTCGCCATTTCCCAGATCGAGAAGCAGCTCGGCAAGGGCTCGATCATGCGGATGGGGTCTGAAAGCCCGCGGGAACGGATTCAGGCCATCTCCACCGGCGCCATCAACCTCGACGCCGCCATCGGCATCGGCGGGGTCCCCCGCGGCCGGATCACCGAGATCTACGGCCCCGAGTCCTCCGGCAAAACCACCCTCACCCTCCACCTTGCCGCCAACGTGCAGCGGGCCGGCGGGGTCGCCGCCTATGTCGACGCGGAGCATGCGCTCGACGTGGAATACGCCCGGAAGCTCGGTGTCGACGTCGATAACCTCCTCGTCTCGCAGCCCGACACCGGCGAGCAGGCCCTCGAAATCGTGGAAATCCTGGTCCGCTCCGGCGCGGTCGATATCGTGGTCATCGATTCGGTGGCGGCGCTGGTGCCCAAGCAGGAAATCGAAGGAGAAATGGGAGACAGCCACATGGGCTTGCAGGCTCGGCTCATGAGCCAGGCGCTCCGCAAGCTGGCCGGCGCCATCAACCGTTCGAACTGCGCCGTGGTGTTCATCAACCAGCTGCGCGAAAAGATCGGCGTCATGTTCGGCAATCCCGAAACCACTACCGGCGGCAAGGCACTCAAGTTCTATGCGTCGGTGCGGCTCGACATCCGCCGTATCGGCCCCGTCAAAGAGCGGGAGGCCATCATCGGCAACCGGGTGCGGGTCAAGGTGGTCAAGAACAAGGTGGCGCCGCCGTTCAAGCAGGCGGAGTTCGACGTGATGTTCGACGAGGGAATCAGCCACGGGGGGCTCGTGGTCGATCTGGCCGCCGAGGCCAACATCATCCAGAAGTCGGGGGCGTGGTACTCGTATGGAGATCAGCGCATCGGGCAAGGTCGTGAGAACGCCAAGCTCTTCCTGAAGGACAATCCGGCGCTCCTCACCGAGGTCGAGGGCCGAGTCAAAGAGTTCCTCGGCGTGCGCGGCCAGGTGGTCGCCCCGGTCGATGACAGCGGCGCCGAGTGAGGTTGGCGGGGCCCGGGTGGTCGGGGCGTTGGTGCCCGACCCCCGGCGCCCCGGAAGCATCCGGATCCTGGTCGACGGACGGCCATTCCTGACCATTCCCCGGGAAGTGGCCGCGGCCGAAGGGTTGGAGCCGGGGGTGGTGCTGGATGGTGAAAGCCCTCGGCTCGAACGGCTGAACCGGGCGGCCGATGAGGAGGCCGCCTTCCGCACGGCGCTCCGATTTCTCGAGCGCCGGCCCTATGCGGCGCGCGATCTCACACGCCGCCTCACGCTCAAGAGCCACCCCCCCCGGGGCGGCCCAGGCGGCGGTGGCGCGCGCCACCGGGCTCGGCCTGGTGGACGATGCGCGTTTTGCCGTCGGGTTCGCCCAAACCAGGGCCGGCCGGGGCCGGGGCCCGCTCCGGCTGCGGCGCGATCTCGCCTCCCTCGGGGTAGACCGGGCGGTCATCGAGAAGGCGCTCGCCGAAGCCTTCGGCGAAAACGGGGTGCCCGCGCCCGACGCCGGCGCCCTCGCCAGGCGCAGGCTCCAACAACTCCGCGGTCTTCCCCGGCCGGTTCAGCGCCGGCGGCTGCTCGCCTTCCTGGCCCGTCGAGGCTTTTCAGGGGGCGAGGTTCGGGACATCGTCTCCAGGCTTCTCTCCGACACTCCCTAAGTCCCGCATCGAGTTCCGTCCCATCAACCGGCGGGTCGATACCGCCGGTACCTCTCCATTCTGGCCCCGTGACGTGACTTGGCCATGATTTGCGCATTGGTCAGATAGAGAGACTCGGTTGTCTGTTCGGATTCACTCGGAGAACCCCTATGCGTCGCCCGAAATACGGTCTTCTGTTCGCTCTCGCCGCCTTTGCCGCCTGCAGCTCGGGAGGCGATGATGGTGGGACCGATCCGGTGGGGACCATTGCCCTGTCGCTCCTCCCCACCAGCGCGAGCATCCCGCAGGGAGGCAGCTCCACCGTCGCCGCCACGCTTACCCGGGCCGGCGGCTTCACCGGCACGGTAAACCTGACAGTGGAAGGGGCACCGGCCGGCGCCAGCGCCACTGTGGGCGCGGTGGCCACCACCGGCAGCGCGACGACCGCCACTGTCACCATCCAGATCGGCGCCACCACGACCCCTGGCACCTACAACCTCACCGTCCGCGGCACCGCCACCGGGCTGACCGACGCCACCGCGCCCTTCACGCTGATGGTGCCCGCGGCGGGGAGCTTTGCCCTGGCCATCGCACCCGCCGGTGCCGTGACGATGCAGGTCGGGCAAACCGACAACTCCAAGACCGTCAACATCACCCGCACCGGCTACACGCAAGCAATCACGTTGGTGGCGGAGAATCTGCCGGCGGGCTTGACGGCGGTTTTCACGCCGAATCCCGCCACCGGCAACAGCGCGACACTCGCGCTCACCGCCTCGAACGTGGTGCCCAACACCTACACGATCACCATTCGGGGCACCGGGCCGGCGGCGCTCAAGACGGAGGAGGCCCTCGAATCGCTGGACGCCACCACCACGCTCCAAGTGACCGTCAATGCCGCCGTCACCGGCGGCTTCACGATCGCAACCAACCCGGCACCCAGCGTGAACGTCGTGCGGGGGAATAGCGTCGATGCGACGATCCTGGTGAATCGCACCGGTGGCTTTGCCGGCAACGTGGCATTCAGCGTGACCGGGACCGTGCCGGGGCTCACCGTCAACCTCAACCCCACGAACACCAACGGGAATACGGCCACCTTGACGGTAACGACGACGGCCGGGCTTGCCGCGGGCCCCTATCCGCTGGTCATCCGCGCCACCTCCGCCGGACTGGCGGATCAGACGGCGAACCTCACGGTGAACGTCTCGGCGGTGGGCGGCGGGGGCAACGCCACCCTCAACTGGTCGGCGTGCAGCGCACTCCAGAAGCCGGTCTTCGTGGCCTTCGTGGACGGGACCGGCACCAACTGGACCAAGGTGAACGGCGTGGGCGACGTCTACACTTTCAGCATCACGCAGGGCAAGGGTGGCTACGCCTACGTGATCGTAGGCGGCAGCGGCAATCCGACCATTACCGTCGCACATCTGACGCAGGCCGAGCTCACCTCCGGGGCCTCCAACTTCTGCGGCACGGCGCCATCGGGTGAAACGGTCAACGGTACGGTGACCAACCTGCCGGTGGGCTTTACGGGGTCGATCAACTTCGGCGGACGGAATACCGTCGTTGCCACGAACTCGGCCTTTCAGTTCACCAACGTGAAGGACGCATCCTTCGCTCTTGTCGGCTATGCTCGCAGCCCGCTTGGAATCGGGTCGGGCGATCGGGCCTTCCTCGACCGGCCTCTCAATCCGGCCAACAACGGCTCGGTCGGTGCGGTGGACTTCTCCCATTCCACCAAGTCCTTCAATCCGGCGCTGGGGTCGATCACGCTGAACGGGTTCAGCGCCGGCGAAGCGACCTCACAGGGCATGATCTTCTACACTGGCACCGGTGCCGAGGTCTGCACGCCGGCCAACCTCTACGGGGTACAGGTCACGGCGAGCCCCTTCAACGCCTACGCCATTCCGGTGGACCGTCACGTGGCAGGCGATGTCCATCAGCTCACGATCATCGCCTCCAGCGGGACAACCACCACACGGATACTGACCGAGCATTTCGGCGATATCGTGACGAGGGCGGCCTCACCGTTCGTGATGCCGCAGGCGCTGCCGATTCCGGCGCTCAGCGACGCCGGCGGTGCATACAAGCGCCCCTCGGGCACCATCACCGGCGTTCCCGCCGAGTTCGATGTGTTCTTCGCGATGACCTACGTGGGGCAGACCGTTGCCCGCGCCGGGTCGCTCACCGCCAGCCGGGGCTGGGCGGTGGGGAACAACGTCACACTGACGTTCCCCGATTTCTCGGCGCTCGCGGGATGGAACAATGTCTGGGCCCTCGCCCCCGGCGCCGCAGCGCAAGTCACCATGGCGGCGACCGGCGGGAACTTCGCCGGCGGCTGCACCGCCGGGGTCCGCTTGGTCACCTCTTCGTATACCGGGGTGATCTGACGCAGGGCTGAACCGGGCACCTTCTCCACCCTTCGGAACGGCCCTTCGGGGCCGTTCCTCATATATTCGTGGCATGGA
>JABFSM010000196.1 GCA_013140635.1 Gemmatimonadales bacterium | reverse complement strand
CCGCCGGAGAGCTGCGCCGGCAGGTGGGTCGCGCGCGCGCCGAGCCGCACCGCGTCGAGCAGCATCCGGGCCCGGCCCAGTGCGGCGATTCGCTCCTCGCCGGCGATCAGCAGCGGCATCGCGACGTTCTCGACGGCGGTGAAGTCCCGCAGCAGGTGATGGAACTGAAAGACGAACCCGATCGCGCGGTTGCGCAAGGCGGCCAGCGCCTGCACGTCGAGGCGGGCGTACTCCTGGCCGGCGAGCGCGATCCGTCCTGCCGTGGCGACGTCGAGCGCGCCGAGCAGATGGAGCAGCGTGCTCTTGCCGGACCCGCTCTCTCCGGTCACCGCCACGAACTCTCCGGTGGCGACCTCGAGGTCCACCCCGCGGAGGACTTCGATCATGCCCCCGTCTCCGCCCCGGTAGGTCTTCCAGAGTTGGTGGGCCAGGAGCACGGTGCTCATTCGTGGCGGATCGCGTCGACCGGCGTCAGGCGCGCCGCGGTTCGCGAGGGATGCAGTGTGGCGACGACCGCCACGAGGAAGCTGAAGACGATCACCGCGAACACATCGCGGATCTCGACGTGCACCGGCAGGTGATCGATGAAGTAGACGGCGGGGTCGATGCGAATGAGGCCGGAAGCGTCCACCGCATATGCCACGAGCAGGCCACCGATCAAACCAAGGGTGGTGCCGATGCCGCCGATGATGGCGCCCTGGGCCAGAAAGACTCGGCCGATCCCCCTCGGCGTCAGTCCCATGGCTTGCAGGATGCCGATCTCTTTGGTCTTCTCGGAGACGACCATGGTCAAGGTGCCGATGATGTTGAACGCGGCCACCAGCATCACGAAGCCAATGATGAGCCCCATCGCCAGCTTCTCGAGTTGCAGGGCGCTGAAGAGGCTCTGATTCTGGCTCTGCCAATCGAAGGAGCGGTACGGATAGCCGAGGCGGCGCTCCAGCTCGTGCCCGACCTCCGGCGCGCGCCATGGATCGGCCAGCCGGATCTGAACGCCGGTCATCGCGTCGCCGAGGCCGGCAAAACGCTGCGCGGTGCCCATTTCCATTACCACGAAGCCGTCGTCGTACTGGTACATGCCGGTATCGAAGGTGCCGGTCACTTCGAAGTACCAGAATTGGGGCACCGTGGTTCCGAGCGTGGGACTGATCTTCGCCGAGACGGGAGAGAGGAGCTTGACGATGTCTCCGGGCGCAACGGAGAGCCGCGAGGCGAGGCGGTAGCCGAGAACGATGCCCCCGTCGACGCTGTCGGCGGTGGTGGCAAAGGTGAGGCCGCCGCCGGTGACCTTTTCCGGCAGCGTCGTGACCGCCGCCTGCCCGGTATCGGGATTGAAGCCGACCACATCGGCGGCGGCGGCATAGTTCGCCTGATTGAGGATCAACGATTTGGTGAGCACCTCCGGCCCGGCGGCGACCACTTCCGGGTGGCTCCGCACGGTGTCGAGCGCCTCACGCCAGCTCTCCATTTTGAGCGACGCGCCATACGTGAGGATACGGAGGTGCGGATTCGCCACCAGAATCCGGTCGCGCAGATCGTCTCGAAGCCCGTTCATCACGCCGAGCACCACGATGAGCGCCATGACGCCGATCGCCACCCCGCCGATCGCGATCACCGTATTGAGGGACGCGAACCGCGATTGCTTCCGCCCCCGCATGTACCGGTAGGCGATGGCGCGCTCGAGCGGCGTTGGAAGAAAGGGCATAGGTCCGAGTTCGCTATTCGCTATTCGCTGTTCGCTGGTCGTCGGCCGCCGCTTCCGGCCGCATCGCGGGGAAGAGGATCACGTCCCGAATCGACGCCTGCCCCGTGAGGAGCATGATCAACCGATCGACCCCCACCCCGAGCCCGCCGGTCGGCGGCATACCGTACTCGAGGGCGCGGATGTAGTCGGCGTCGAAGGGCTGGGCTTCATCGTCGCCGGCGGCGCGCTGGCGCTTCTGATCCTCGAACCGGGAGCGCTGATCGTCGGGATCGTTGAGCTCGCTGAAGGCGTTGGCGATCTCCCGCCCGTTGACGAAGAGCTCGAATCGCTCGGTCAGCGCGGGATCTTTCCGGTGCACCCGCGCCAGCGGGGAGAGCGCTTTCGGATAGTCGATCACGAAAGTCGGCTGAATCAGCCGCGCCTCCACCGTCATCTTGAACACCTCGTCGAGGAGCTTGCCGCCCGAGAACGTGCCGGCCTCGTCCCGGGAGACGCCGCGCGCCGCCAAAGCGGCACGCATTTCCTCCTCACCCGCGGTCCGAACGTCGAGCCCGGTCTCTTCCCGGATGGCCTCGACGAACGACAGCCGCCGGAAGGGGGTGGCAAAGTCGATGGCGGTGCCGTCCACCGTCACCCCCGGACCGCCGGTGCACTCATGCACCACCCCGGCGATCATCCCTTCGGTGAGGGCCATGATGTCGTGGTAATCGGCGTACGCCTGGTAACACTCGAGCATCGTGAATTCGGGATTGTGGCTGCGGTCCATTCCCTCATTCCGGAAGTCGTGTCCGATCTCGTAGACTCGGTCGAACCCTCCCACGATCAGCCGCTTGAGGTAGAGCTCGTCCGCGATGCGCAGGTAGAGCGGCATGTCGAGGGCGTTGTGATGCGTTATGAACGGCCGCGCCATCGCCCCGCCATAGAGCGGCTGGAGCACCGGCGTCTCCACTTCGAGGAATCCGAGATCGTCCAGGTATTTTCGCAAGAACCGAACCGCCTGGGCCCGGGTCTCGAAGACCTTGCGGACATCGGGATGGACCGCCAGGTCGGCGTAGCGCTGTCGGTAGCGCACCTCCGGATCGTTGAGGCCGCCGAAGGTGACGGCTCCCGCCTCCGTCTGCTGAGTCTTGCCCCGTGGCAGCGGCCGAAGGCTCTTGGCCAGCACTTCCACCACCAGCGCCCGGACGGTGACTTCGCCGGTGCGGGTCCGGAAGAGCTGGCCCGTAATGCCCACATGATCGTCGAGATCGAGGAGCTTCACGATGTCCCAGCCGTCGTTCAGCGCATCTTGGCGGAAGTAGATCTGGATCCGCCCGGACGGGTCTTCGACATGGGCGAAGGTGGTCTTTCCTTGGGTTCGGAGCGCCGCAATGCGGCCCGCCACCGCCACCATCGGCCCGTCTTCCCCCATGACATCCTGATAGAGGGCCGACGCCTCCGCCGCGAGATGCGTGCGCTCGTACCGATAGGCGTAGGCGGGAAGGCCCATCGCCTCCAGCGCGACTCGATGCTCCCGCCGCGCCGCCTCGAGATAGTTTCGTTCCGGCTCGCCGCTCATGCCGCACTCCCCGACCGTTTCAAGAACGCTTGCATGAACTCGTCGAGGTCGCCGTCCATCACCCGCTGGACGTCGGTAACCTTGAGCTCGGTGCGATGGTCGTTCACCATGGTGTATGGTTGGAACACGTAGGACCGAATCTGGTTGCCCCACGAGTTGTCCGTCTTGGTGGCCTCGATGACGGCACGGGCCGCGTCCTGCTCGTCGAGCTTCTTCTGATAGAGAGCGGCGCGGAGCATCTTGTACGCGGTGGCCTTGTTCTTTCCCTGGCTCCGCTCCTGCTGGCACGCCACCACGAGCCCGGTCGGAACGTGGGTGAGGCGCACCGCGGAAGAGGTCTTGTTCACATGCTGCCCGCCCGCTCCCGAAGCGCGATACACGTCCATCTTGATGTCT
This sequence comes from Gemmatimonadales bacterium, assembly GCA_013140635.1. Lineage (GTDB taxonomy): Bacteria > Gemmatimonadota > Gemmatimonadetes > Gemmatimonadales > GWC2-71-9 > JABFSM01. The sequence goes on along the minus strand of JABFSM010000196.1, from coordinate 1,180 downwards.
TCCTCGCGGAGATCGACCTCGATCGTGTCGTCGATGTCCGGGTACACGAACACCGACGCGAACGAGGTATGCCGCCGCGACTGTGAGTCGTACGGCGAAATGCGCACCAATCGGTGCACCCCCTTCTCGGCCTTGAGGAATCCGTAGGCGTACTCCCCTTTGATCTCCATCGACACCGACTTGATACCCGCTTCCTCGCCGGGAAGCAGGTCCAGCACCGAAATCTGGTACCCCTTCCGCTCGGCCCACCGCCGGTACATGCGGGAGAGCATTTCGGCCCAGTCCTGCGACTCGGTTCCGCCGGCTCCGGGATGAATCGTGAGGATCGCATCGCCGGGATCGTCAGGTTCCCGAAGCAGGGTCTTGAGCTCGAACGACTCGAGCGCGGTCGCGATGCTTTCCACTTCGGCGACGAGCTCGGCGGCGAGCCCTTCGTCGGGCTCCGCGCTGAGGAGTTCCGCCATGCCGTGCGCATCGGTCAACCGCGCCCGCAGCGAGTGCGCCGGCACGACCCATCCCTTCAAGGCCTTCATTTCCTGAACGACGCCGCGAGCCCGTTCCTGGTTCGACCAGAAATTGGGCCCAGCCTGCTCCTCTTCGAGCGTCGCTAGCCGCGCTTCCTTGCCCCGGAGGTCAAAGAAACTCCCGAAGCTCGAGAAACCGCCGCTCCAGCTCATCGATTCGTTCGTCAAGACTCGCCATGCCGGCCGCTTGGAGGTTGAGGTTCTCTGACGAGGCGAGCCGTCCCCCCGCCCGTGGCGATGAGACGGCTCGGCATATCCGCGGTGAAATATAGCCTAGGGAAAGACGGGTTGTCCGTCCGCCAGAATCTCGTTCAGCGCATCGGTGAAGAAGTTCGTCGATTCGGCGAGCCCCTTGCCCACTTGCTCAACGTACTCCTCCCAACTCTTTCGAATCTCCTCTTCGAAGAGGAGCTTGAGCGACCCATCCCGAAGCCCGTCTCGCCGCTTGGCGGGGTGATAGACCACGATGTCGCTGACCAGCGCGCGAGCAAGCCGGCGGGCCCGCGCCGCGGGGTCCTGGGAGAGGAACGGATTTGCCGGCCGCTTTGGCTTGGCCGGAGCGGGAGGGGCCGCCGCGGCTCCCGCCGAGGGGGCGAACGTCGGCGCCGGAGGCGCGCCCGGCCGGAAGGGCGCCGGTACCACCGTGGGCGCAGGGG
>JABFSM010000279.1 GCA_013140635.1 Gemmatimonadales bacterium | reverse complement strand
CTCCCGGAGCGCTCCCGCCAGCGCCGCCGGCGAAAGACCTATCCGCCATCCGACGAGCCGTACCGGAACGCCGGCCTCCCGAAGGCGTTCGGCGAGGAGGGTGTCGCGGCCGGTGACCACCACCTGTTCGACCTCCCCGGCGCGGGCGGCGAGCGCGCGCGCCAGGAGGAGCACCTGATTCTGCCCGCCGCGCCACTCCCGCGCCGACGCGAGATGGACAACCCGGCGGGAAAGCCGGCTCACCGGCGCAGGGAATCGGGGAAGATCGGACAGCTCGCGTCTTGGAAATTCTTGACGTCGGTGCGGAGACCGATGAGCGGAAGGCTTCGCTCGCCCGCGCTCAGCGTGCCGATGACCGGCGCGCCGCGGATCGGATCGCCGTTGTAGAGCAACACGCCCACGGCGCTGTCCGCGGCATCGACGATCAGCACCCCGAACCCAACGGGCGGGGTGTCGGGGAGCGTGCCCTCGAGTCCGATCACGACGGTCGAGTCACTTCGACCGGCGACGCCGCGAAAGCCGGGACCGAGCGCGATCCGGACCGGTAGCCGCCCGGCGAGCCCGGTCGGCGGGCCGGAGAGGGTCTTCCCGGCGCGGGTGAACTCTTCCAGAATCAGGCTTTGGCCCGCAACCGCGGCGATACCGCAGCCGTAGTTCCCTGCGCCGCTTCCGGAGCAGGCGGCCAGCACCGCCAGGGCGGCCGAAGCCGACAATTTGGGCAGAATGGACACGGGGGAATCCCTTCGCGCGGGGTGTGGCCTGATTCCCAAAGATACATCCGCGCTGTAACATTCGACCTCACCCGCCCTTTGGACTCGATGGGTCTCGACGAACTCCGCGCCCGCCTCGACAGCATCCTCCAGCGTCAGGGAGTCTCCGGCGACCGCCGAGCCCAGGCCGCGGGGCTTCACGACGCGCTCGTGGAGCTCAAAGTGGCCGCCGCCGAGTGCCGGGATGCGCTCGGCCGGGCCGAACGGGAACTCGCGGGGGAGCGGCAGCACTTGGCCGACGCGGAGCGCCGCGGCGAGCTGGCTCGAGGCATCAGCGACGAAGAGACCGGGCGTATCGCCGATGAGTTTGCCGGAAAGCACCGCGAACGGGTGCTTCTCCTCGAACGTAAGGTCTCCGTCATTCAGGATGAGCTCGCGTACACCGAGCGGGAGTACCAAGCGCTCGCGGCGCGATACCAAACGGCTCGGCAAGGAGGAGCGCCCTCGGTCGGGGGCGCCGCGGCCGCCTCCCTCGACGATCGCGAGCTCGATCTTCTCAAGCATCGTACCGATCGTGAGGCGGCGGAGCAAGCCGCCAAGGCGCAGCTCGAATTCCTCAAGAAAAAGCTCGGCAAGCAGTAGATCTCCTCACAGCCCGCAAGGAGCGTTCGCTTGGCCAAGTCCCAGGATACCGCCTTTTTCGGCCATCCCGCCGGTCTCTCCACACTCTTCTTTACCGAGATGTGGGAACGGTTCAGCTTCTACGGGCTCCGGCCGCTCCTCATTCTGTTCATGTCGGCGGCGCTGGCCGACCGGGGATTCGGGTTCGACCGGAGCCAGGCCTCCGCGATCGTCGGCATCTACGCGGCGTCGGTCTATCTCGCCTCGCTACCCGGGGGGTGGATTGCCGACCGCTGGCTGGGCCTCCGGCAGGGGGTGTTCGTCGGGGCGGTCCTGATCACGCTGGGTCACATCTGCGTCGGGCTCTCCGGGTTTGCCGGAGACGGCACCGCGGGGAAGGTCACCTTCTTCGCCGGTCTCGCCCTGATCGTTTGCGGCACCGGGTTGCTCAAGCCGAACATCTCCGCTTTGGTCGGTGAGCTTTACCCCGACGGCGGCGCCCGCCGCGACGCCGGGTTTTCGATCTACTACATGGGCATCAACACCGGCGCCTTCTTTGGCCAGCTGGCAACCGGGATCCTCGGCGAGCAGGTCGGGTGGCATTACGGTTTCGGGGCGGCCGGCGTCGGCATGTTGTTCGGCCTCCTCTGGTTTCGCCTGAGCGCCCCGAAGACGCTGGGGACGCTAGGCACCGACATCGTTCGCGATCCCGATCCGGCCGTTCAGGCCAAGCGGGAGGGCACCGTCAAGATGGTCGTGGCGGGGGGTGTGCTGGCGATCCTTGCGGTATTCGCGCTGGCGGCCGCGGGCACGTTCACGCTCGACCCGCAGAAGATCGGCGCCAACATGACCGGGGTCTTGGTCGGGATGGCGGTGGTCTTTTTCGGGTACGTCTTCCTCGCCGGCGGCATCACCGCGAACGAGCGCAAGCGCGTCGCGCTGATCCTCGTTCTCTTCGTCTTCGCGGCCATTTTCTGGAGCGCCTTCGAGCAAGCGCCGACCTCGCTCAACCTCTTTGCGCGGGACTTCACCGACCGGGCCGTCGGGTCCTTCGAGATTCCCTCCTCCTGGTTCCAGTCGGTCAATTCCGGCTTCATCATCCTCTGCGCGCCGATGGCCGCCGCCGTCTGGGTGGCGATGGCTCGGCGGGGAGTGGATATCCCGTCGGCGGTCAAGTTCGCCCTCGGGCTTGCGCTGGCGGGCGTCGGATTCGCCCTGATGATCGTCGCGGCAAACAAAGTGGTGGCCAGCGGCGGCACCGTGCGGGTCTCGCCCTGGTGGCTGGTGGCGAGCTACTTCTTCCAGACGATCGGGGAACTCTGCCTGAGTCCGGTGGGGTTGTCGTCCATGACGAAGCTCTCGCCCCGGAAGTACGTGGGTCAGATGATGGGGATCTGGTTTCTCGCGTCGGCGGTGGGCAATCTGATTGCCGGCCTCGTGGGCGGACATGTCGACCCGAACAAGCTCGAGCAGATGCCTCAGCTCTTTACGACGACGACGCTCTTTCTCTTTGCGTCCGCGGTCGGACTTGGGCTCCTCGCCATTCCGATCAAGCGGATGATCGACGGCGCCGGCGGCGAGTCGGGCAAGTACAGCCCCGGCTGATCACTTCAGCGCCGCGCAGGCGACTCTCGCTCCCGAGTTGCCGCTCGGATCGGTGGCTTCGTCGTCTCGTTCGGCGTGGATCACCAACGCAACGCCGGCCTGGCCGAGCAGTTCTCGCACTCCACCCCCGCCGGTGGGGCGGATCGAAATGGTCCGCTCCACCCGGCCGCTCGCTCCAACCGACAGATTCCCGAGATCGCCGAGGTGCGCCCCTTCCGGATTGAGGCGGCCATGCTTCCGCCGGTCGGGATTGAGGTGGCCCATCGCCGACTGGAAGGCGGGTCCCTGGCAATCGGCGGCGGCGTGCAAGTGGACGCCATGTTGTCCCGGGGCGAGCCCCGAAACTTGAAGGTGTATTTGGATCTCATCGCCTCGCGCGGCCAGCGAAACCCGCCCGACGTCCGCCCCCTCGGCGTTCCGAATCGGGCTCTCGAGCGGAGCCGGCGCCGCGGGGCCGGTGCAGGCGGTCAAAACAATCAGCGTCGCGGCGGCGGGCAGGGTGCGCATACGAGCCTTTCCTTTTGGGCGGGGGCACTGCCATCTCGATGAGCGGCGGAGTCGCGGAACTGTCGGTATAATAGTATGTCCTCTCCAACCAGCCCGGGTCCGTCAAATGGTTCTCAGTATGCGTGCGCGTTCCCGCGCCGCCGCCGCGGCGTTGTTGGTGGCCGGTTTCGGTGCCGGATGCCGCCGTGAGCTTCCGCCCGCCGATGTCGGGTTCGTAGCCCGATGGACCGCCACCCACTATGCCTTGGCCCGCGCCGAGCGCCTTTCCCCCGTGGTGGCGGCAAGGGTGTCTGCGTACGCATCGATTGCCCTCTACGAAGGGTGGGCGGCCTTTTCGGACAGCTTGGTGAGCCTGGCGGGTCAGCTCAACGGCCTCGATTCGCTCCCGCGGCCGCCGGCCGACGGCCAGTACGATCCCGCCACGGTGGCGGTTGAGGCCCAGACCACCGTCCTTCTCGATCTCTATCATGACGGCTTTGCCTCGACCGGCGTGGCGATCCGGGCGTTGCACGACTCGCTGATCGGCGCCCGCCGTTCCCAGGGCATTTCTGAAGCGGTGGTGCAGCGCTCGGCGGCCTATGGAGGCCAACTCGGGAAGGCGCTTCTGGCCTGGGCGGCCACCGACGGGTACCTCGCCACTCGCGACAAACCGTTCCAGCTTCGCAAGGGCGCGGACGCCTGGATACCGACGGCCACCGAAGCGGAATATCGAGCGCAGAATCTCTCGGCGGAACGCGATGTCGTGCTGCTCGGCCGCCCGACCGGCGCGACTGGTGTTGGGGAGTTAGGCGACCGGACCTATACGGTCAACCGCCCGAAACCGATGGGCACGACGCTGGTGCCGGGCATCAACGTCACCAAACCGGTCGAGCCGTATTGGGGAGAATTGCGGACCTTCGCGCTCCTCTCCGCCGACAGCTGCCAGGCTACGCCGCCGATGCCCTACTCCTCGGCGCGGGGCTCGGACTTTTACCGGCAGGTCGACACCGTCTATCAGATCGGCAAGACGCTGACCGATGAGCAGCGCGCGATCGCCTATTTCTGGGCCGACAACCCGGGCGAATCGGGGACTCCTTCGGGGCACTGGCTGGGCATCATCAGCCAGTTGGCGGAGCAGCGGCGGCTCACGCCGGAACGGGCGGCGGAGGTCTACGCGCTGTCGGCCATTGCGATGGCCGACGCCTTCATCGTCTGTTGGCGGCTCAAGTACAGTATCAGCCTGCTCCGGCCGGTGACGTTCATCCAACGGCACATCGACCCGAAGTGGCATCCGCTTCTCCTTACGCCGCCCTTTCCCGAGTTCGCGTCGGGGCACGCCATTCAGTCGGCCGCCACCGCCGAGGTGCTTTCGGCGTTTCTCGGTGACAGCACCTCGTTCGAAGACGCGACCCACGTCCCGCTCGGGCACCCCCCTCGCACCCTGGCCTCCTTCCGGGCCGCCGCGGCCGAAGTCGGTATGTCCCGCGTCTACGGCGGGATCCATTATCCGATGAGCAACTGGCTGGGACAGGAGCAGGGACGTTGTGTGGGCCGGAGTGTCCTCGAGCGCGTGCGCACGCGGAAGGAACGATGATGCGGTTTCTGCGCGGCGCGGCGCTCTGTTCCGCGTTCCTTCTTGGCTGCGGAGACACTCCGCCGGGCGAGTGGCACCAAGAAGCCGGCTTTCGCTGGCGCGAGCTTGGCGGGGCGGGGCGGGGCACCGACGGGTTCACCCGCCTGGCGCCGGCCGTAACCGGGGTCGCCTTCGCCAACCTCGTCTCGGATTCGGCCGCGTTCCGGAACCGGCATTTGATGCACGGCTCCGGCGTGGCCATCGGCGATGTCGATGGTGACGGGCGCCCGGACATCTACCTCAGCGGGATCGAAGGACCTAACGCTCTTTATCTGAATCAGGGGGGGCTCTCCTTCCGCGAGGCGGCGGCGGAACGGGGCGTGGCCCTGGGAGATCGCCCCTCCACCGGGGCGGTCTTCGCCGACACCGACGGCGACGGCGATCTCGATCTGTTCGTGACCTCCATGGGGGGGGCGAACGCGCTTTTCCGGAATGACGGAACCGGCCGATTCAGCGACGCCACCGCCCAAGCGGGATTCGCCGCGGAAGGGCGGGGGAGCACGACCGCCACCTTTGCCGATGTGGATGGCGACGGCGACCTCGACCTCTACGTGGCCAATTACAAGGCCCGTACCATGCTCGACTCGCTCTCGCCGCAACAGCGGGCCTTCGACCAGGTCGTGAAGCAAATCGGAGGAGCGTTCGAGGTCGTCCCGGAGCGCCGGGCCGACTACCGGCTGCTGCGACGGGAGGATATCAACGGCATCGCCCTGATCCAGCGCGCCGATCCCGATTGGTTCTACCTCAACGACGGCACCGGGCGCTTCGTCCGGGAGCCGATCGCCGGGAACCCCCGATTCCTCGACGACGAGGGGAAGCCGCTGGCGGTGGAGCCTGACGACTTCGGCTTGTCGGCGCGGTTCTACGACGTGACGGGCGACGGGGCGCCGGACCTCTACGTGGCCAACGACTTCGAGGACCCCGACCAGTTCTGGATCAACGACGGCTTGGGGCGTTTTCGGCTGATCGCGAAACACGCCGTTCGGCGCACCGCCAATTCCAACATGGCGGTGGACTTTGCCGATATCGACCGGGATGGCGCGGTGGACATCTTCCAGGTCGACATGCTCGCGAATGACGGCCGCCTGAAGACCCAGATCCCCACCCATACCGCCACCCGGAAGCCGGTTGGGGACGTTTCGGAGCGGGGCCAATGGCAGCGCAACGCCCTCTTGCTCAACCGGGGCGATGGGACCTTTGCCGAGATCGCCGACGCCGCCGGTGTCGCCGCATCGGGGTGGAGCTGGTCGACGCTCTTCCTCGATGTCGATCTCGACGGGTTCGAAGACCTGCTGATCGGCAACGGCCATACCTGGGATCTGATGGACGCCGATGCGCAGGAAAAGCTCAAGAGCACCTGGACGGGGGTCGACTGGCGGAAGGAGCGCCAGTTCTATCCGGCGCTCGCGCTCCCTAACGTGGCATTCCGCAACACCGGGAACCGCACCTTCGAGGACGCGGGCGCCCGGTGGCGATTCGGCGTCGAGGCGGACATTTCCCACGGCATGGCCACCGGCGATCTCGACGGAGACGGCGATCTCGACGTGGTGATCAACCGGCTCAACGCCGGCGCCGCGGTGCTCCGCAACGATGCCCGCGCGCCGCGGATCGCGGTGCGGCTCAAGGGAACGGCGCCGAACGGCGCGGGCATCGGGGCCCGCATTCGCGTCGTCGGCGGCCCGGTGCGGGAGCAATCGCGCGAAGTGACCGCGGGCGGGCTGTATCTCTCCGGCGCCGACCAGACGTACGCCTTCGCCGCGCCGGCCGACAGCGCAGTGATCATCGAGGTGCGCTGGCGGGATGGACGGTCGACCCGCATAACGGACGTTCGCGCGGGCCGGCTCTATGAGATTGCGCCGGACGGCGGCGAACCGGGCGCCGGCGCCACCGCATCGCCGCCGCCCCTGTTCCAGGACCGCTCGGCCGCCATCCAGGCGCGGCACACCGATCTGCCGTTCAACGACTATCTCCGCCAGCCGCTCCTGGGGCATCAACTCAGCCATCTGGGCCCCGGGGTGAGTTGGCTCGATATCGACGGAGACGGCGACGACGATCTCGTGGTGCCTGACGGCGCCGGCGGCGAGCTGGCCTGGTACCGGAACGACGGCGGCCGCTTTACCCGGGTGCCGACCGGCATTCCGGCGCGCGGGCTCGACTTCACCATGGCGCTTCAGTATCCCGGCCCGCGCCGGGCCGCCCTCTTGGTGGGCCGTTCCTCCTATCGGGCCGGCTCCCCCGCCGAGGGGCTCGCGGCCGCCTCGGTGGCGCGACTGGACATAGGGCCGGGCGCCGGCCGACCCGCCGCGGTCACCGGCCCCGACCGCGAGAGCATCGGCCCGATGGCGCTGGCGGACATCGACGGAGACGGCGACCTCGATCTCTTCGTCGGAAACCGGGTCCTCCCGGGCGCCTATCCGATGCCCGCCAGTTCCCACCTGTACCGCAACGAGTCGGGGACTTTCGTCCTTGACGCGGCCAACGCCGCGGTGCTGCGGCTGATAGGGATGGCATCGGCTGCCCTCTTCAGCGATCTCGATGGAGACGGCGATCCCGACCTGGCGGTCGCCGTCGATTGGGGGCCGGTCAAGGTTCTGCTCAACGACCGAGGTCGTCTTGCCGACGCGACCGACGCGTGGGGCCTTTCCCGGTTCACCGGCGGCTGGAAGGGGTTGACCGCAGGAGACTTCGACGGCGACGGGCGGATCGACCTCGTGGCCACGAACTGGGGCACCAACGTCCCCTTCGCGGCCGATTCGGCAGCGCCCCTGTACGCATACGTGGGCCAGTTCGGCCGCGGGGAGATTGTCGACCTGCTCGAGGCGCGGTATGACGTCCGGCTCAAGGCCATCGCGCCGATCGGGCCCTTTTCGCGACTGGCCTGGACCATGCCCGACCTTCGGCGCCGGATCCCGACCTTCGCCGAGTATGCGAACTCGTCGATTGAGAAGGTCCTAGGCGACCAATTCGAGCGTGCCACGAGGATCCAGATCACCACGCTACGACATACGCTCTTTCGGAATCTCGGGGGTCGCTTCGAGGCGACGCCGCTCCCGGAGGAGGCGCAGTATGCCCCAGCCTTTGCCGCGGTGGTGGCGGATTTCAACGGCGATGGGCGGGAGGATCTCTACCTGGCGCAGAACTTCTCGCAAACCGAGATCGCGACGCCGAAGTTTGACGCGGGCCGGGGGTTGCTGCTGACGGGCGATGGCGCCGGACAACTGACCCCGATGCCGGGGCAGCGCTCCGGTGTGCTGATCTATGGCGACCAGCGCGGCGCCGCCGCCTCCGACTATGACGGCGATGGACGAACCGACCTCGCGGTCGGTCAGAACGCCGGACCGCTGGTGCTGCTCAAGAATGTTGGGGCGATTCCCGGGCTGCGGGTGCGGCTGGTGGGTGCCGGTCAGAATCCGGCAGGAATCGGCGCCTCGATGCGGGTCCGTTACGCGGATGGCGACGGGCCGATTCGGGAAGTCCGGGCCGGCTCGAACTACTGGAGTTCAGACGGGGTGATTCAGGTGCTCGGACTTCGCGGCCCGCCGCGATCGGTCTGGTTGCGGTGGGCGGGCGGCAAGACGGTGGAAGCGGTGGTGCCCGCGGGGGCAAAGGAAATGGTGATTCGAGAATAGCCCCGGGAGCCTCAGGGTGCCGCCCGGGTCCAAACGGCAATGACGCCACACATGGAGCCGGATCCGCTGAACTCACCCGGGAGCTCGGCGGAGCCCCGGTAGACCTCGATGCCCTGGATATCGCTGATCGGCGTATTTTCGGCGAAGGAGCGGGCCAAGTTGCCGTCCACATAGTAGGTCGGGTGGCACCCGGGAGCGGCGCGGGCCATTCGAATGAGGCATTCGATTGCCCCGCAATTGACCCGGACCCCTTTGACGGTTCGCATCGCGTCGCCCAGGTTTAGATAACCGCGCGACTTGATCTCGTCTCGGGTAATGAAGTGGCCGAGGCCATGCTGCCGCCGCCGCTCGAAATCGGCAAAGCGGTTGAGGAGCTTCGAGTTGCGGGCTTCGACGGCCAGTTCCGCGAGCCGCTCTCCGGTAAAGACCAAATTGAACTCGTACTGCGCCACCTGGCCCGGTGCCAGAGTCACTTCGATCGGGTGAGGCCGGTACCCGATGGAGCGGATTTCGAAGCGATGTTTGCCGGGACTCAGCTTAGTCAGGACGAACCGGCCCTGACTGGAAACCGAGACGGTCTGGGGCACCGAATCCAGGAGGATGACGACCTGGATGATTGGCTCGCCGGTGCGCTCATCATAGATCCGCCCGATGACTCCGGCGTCCGGTTCCTGAGCGACGAGGGGACTGGCGCCGGAAAGGAGCACGATGGAGGCGAAAACGAGGAAACCCCGGAGGTGGTACGCTGGAGCATGCATGGCGACCCGCTTTCGAGCAGGACTGCAGGACCCCCAAGCTAGTACGCTTAGGGAGGTGGGAAAAGGACTTGACGCTTGCGCTCTTTACATTACGTGTGCAAATTCTCTGCAGGTTTCGTGTAACAGAAGCCCGTTCCCCAGACAATGATTGTGTCATTGCGACACGTGAGGTACCCCGGGTTTGCGGGTCCATTCGACACGGTTTTGGTTGCCGGGTGATCGGCGATCTTCTTGTGGCGTAATAGGATACGTAGTTACGGCTTGGGCATGCTTCATGCCTTTTCGGTAAGAGTCCTGTTCGAGTTTGTCGGCCGCCTCACGGTTTTGTTCTCCAAAAAGGTGTCTCTGTCTTCGACCCGAGGAAGCTGCTTATGACGAGGAGTTCGGCGGTATCGACCCTCCTGCGCGCTGGTGGCGCTCTCGCCCTGCTCGCCGCGCTGGCCGGCAGCCGAGAAGCCCAGGCGCAGGCGACCATCACCGGCAAAGTGAGTGATGTGAGCGGTGCGCCGCTGGGCGGTGCGCAGGTGGTGATCCGGGAGCTCTCCGGAATCGGTACCACCACCGCGGCAAACGGCACCTATACCCTGACCGTCAGCGCCGACAGGGCACGCGGCCAGTCGATGACCCTGGTGGCCCGGTATCTCGGGAAGTCACCCGCGGTTCGGCCGGTGACTTTGAACGCCGGAAACCAAGAGATCAATTTCTCGCTTCGCGATGACCCCCTTCGGCTCGACGAGTTGGTCGTGACTGGGGTCAACGAAGCGACTTCCTCGAAGAAGCTCGCCTTTGCGGTCGGCCGCGTAAATGCCGACCAACTCCAGGAAACCCCCGGCGTCACGGCGCTCGGTGCGCTCGCCGGGAAGGTGGCGGGTGTGCGGCTGTCGACCGGTTCGGGCGAGCCGGGCACTGCTCCGCGGATTCGGCTCCGCGGCGCGACGAGCATCAGCGGCACCCAGGATCCGCTCATGATCATCGATGGCGTCATCGCGCGGGCCACCCTCGCCGACATTGCCTCCGAGGATATCGAGCGGGTCGAGGTCATCAAAGGGGCGGCGGCCTCCTCGCTCTACGGATCGGACGCCGCCAACGGCGTCATTCAGATCTTCACAAAGCGGGGCGCCAGCCTCGCGGACGGCAAGCTCCTGGTAACCGCGCGCAATGAAATCGGCTCGTCGTTCATGACCAAGCGGATTCCCACCGCCGGGGCCAGCGTGTTCAAGATCGGCGCTGACGGGGAGTTTCTCCGAACTTCCGGCGGCGCCCGGATCCGCGAAGAAGACCTCATTGCGGACAATCCGTACCCGCAGACGTTCGACAACCAGGGCCGACTGGTCAAGCCGGGGGTTTTCTACACCAACTACCTCTCGATCGGGCAGCGGCGAGGCAGCACCAACTTCAACGCGTCATTCCAGAATACCCATACCGAAGGGGTCATTTTCGGCCTCAAGGGTTTTAGCCGGCAGAACTTCCGGCTCAATATGGACCAGGCGCTCACCCCCAAGCTCGATTTGTCCATCAGCTCGTTCTACGGCCGCTCGGACAACAACCAGGCGCTCGAGGGCCCGGGGGCGCCGTTCTTTGCGGTGACCTTTGTCGAGCCGCACATCGATCTCTACGCTCCGAACCCGGACGGTACCCCCTATTTGGCCAGATTGCCGGACCGGCAGTCCAATGCATCGAACCCGCTCTACCAGCTTGCCAACGACCAGATCAATACCGAACGGAGCCGCTTCACGGGGTCCGGCCGGATGCGGTGGCGGATGCTCGACTGGCTCACGGCGGAGGGGAGCTACAATTTCGATCAGGAGCGGAAGGACTTCTCCACACTGCGACCCTTCGGATACCTGAAGCCGACGGGTGGAACGGATCCCGGCAATCTGACGCGCCAGGCCTTCACCGGTCGGACCTACAACACCAGCGCCACGCTGATCGCGACCAAGGCGTTCTCCGGCTTCACGAATACGACGAAGCTCAGCTATGTGTACGAGGATCAAACGAGTCTCGATCTCACGACCACGGGCACGAAGCTCATCGTGAAGGATGTGCCGGAATTCGGTGCCGTTGACCCGTCCACGCTCACGGCGGGCTCGACCAGCACCGTCATTCGCAACCGGAATGTGTTCGCCATCACCACGTTCGATATCCGAGACAAATACATCGTCGACGCGCTCATTCGGCGCGACGAGTCGTCGCTCTTCGGTCCGGAAGCTCGGGGCCAGACCTACTACCGCGCCTCCGGTGCCTGGCGGGCGAATGAAGATCTGCGCATCGGCGGCTTCGATGAAATCCGGCTCCGGGCGTCGTATGGAACGGCGGGACTCCGTCCCGGCTTCGAGTATCAGTACGAAACCCTGACGACCGGGGGCGGCTCGTTCGCCAAGGCGCGTCTCGGCAACCGGGCGCTCAAGCCGGCGCGCTCCTCCGAGTTCGAAATCGGTGCCAATATCGAAATGGGTGGCGGCCGGTTCAGCTTGGAGTACACCTACTCGCGGAAGCAGACCAAAGACCAGATCGAGCTCGTCAACCTGTTGGGCCCGGCCGGATTCAATCAGCAGTGGCAGAACGCCGGCACGCTCCAAGCAAAGACGCACGAGCTTTCGCTCGGCATGCAGGTCGTCAACACCCGGGATTTGTCGTGGGTCGTCAGCATCGTGGGAGACCGGACTCGGCAGCAAATCACCGACTATCCATTGCCGGAGCGGATGACCGGCGTTGACCCCGTCAATGCCCCGCAGATCTTCCTGGTCGGCCCCGGCGCCAAGCTCGGCGTCATGTACGGAAACAAGGTGCTGAAGCGGATCGAAGACCTCTACGACGATCCGAACAAGGCCGCCCAGCGCGGCGCCGGCCAGGCACACGATCCGGCCAACTACGTGATCAACGAAGAGGGGTATGTGGTGCTGAAGAGCGCCCACCAGACCGCGGCGGAGCGGCCGATCAAGTACGTGAAGTGCCGGGCTTTCGCGGCCGACGGCGCCTGCTCCGCCACGACCGATGTGGTGGAAATCGGCGATGCTAACCCTGATTTCAACGCCAGCTTCTCCAGCTCGTTCAACTACAAGCGGTTCGCGATCACCGGCTTGGTGGACTGGTCGCAGGGCGGCAGCATCTACAACGGATCGCGCCAGTGGCCCTTCTTCGAGAACCGGGACCGGGTATACGACCAGCGGGGCAAGCCGGAAGCGGAAAAGAAGAATGCAAACTACTACAACTTCTTCTATAACGGTCTGACCGGGATCGACTTCTTCGTGGAGTCGGCCACCTATGTGAAGATCAAGGAACTCACCGTCAGCTACGTGCTGGTCCGAGACCAGTTGAAGAAGGTCGGTCTCGGCCGGCTCGAAAACGTCCGAATCGGTCTCTCAGGCCGGAATCTCTTTACCTTCACGAAGTACTCCGGATACGACCCCGAAGTCTCCGGATTGCAGGGCGACCCGTTCCAGTTCCGGATGGATTGGTTCCAGTATCCGAATTTCCGGACCCTGACCGGGACCGTGGAGATCGCGTTCTAAGGCCGGCATTCTACGCCCAGCAAGAGGACACACGAATGCGCAAGCAGCTTCGAAGTGCACTGGGAATCGCGGTCGCGACGGTCGTTGGGCTGACGGGGTGTAAGAGCCTGGAAGTCGCCAACCCGAACGCCCCGAACTTCGGCACCGCCTTCTCGGATCCGGGCGCCCTGACCGGGCTCGTGGTCGGAGGGTTCCGAAACTGGATCAACACAAGGGAGAGCCACGACGGATCCCTCGTGCTCCATACGATGGCCGACAGCTATACGGCGTCATGGAACAACTTCAACATCCGATTCTACAGCTCGCAGGGCGCCGAGTGCCCGCAGCGCTGCGGATGGGACAATACGCCGACGTCGACCTTCCGATTCGAGATCGAGACGCTCTGGTACGGATACAACGCGCCGCTCTCTCAGGCGTATGACGTCCTGAACGCCATTCGCAATCTTGGCGCCGTCATCGAGGACGAGGATGAGACGAAGAAGTGGGAAGCGCTCGCCGTCATGCTTCAGGGAATGTCGCTGTCCGGGCTGGCGCTGAACTTCGACCGCGCCTTTGTGTTCGACGAAACCGACGACCTCAGCACCATCGACAAGATCAAGCAGCTCGAGTTCGCCGACCGGGCCGTGGTCCGCGATGCGGCCATCGAGAAATTCAACAGCGCCGTTACCCTCCTCCAGGCGGGGCCTCAGTTTACCACGCCAAGCGCCCTCACCGGCGTGGTGAACGGCCCGACCTATACCAGCGCTCAGCTTATCAAGATCATCCGGACGATGCAGGCGGAGTTGCTGGCGCACTACCCCCGCAATGCGGCCGAGAATGCGGCGGTCAACTGGGATCAGGTGTCGACCTTTGCGGCGCAGGGAATGAGCAGCGGCACCCCGCACGGCTTCGAGTTCTATCAGGACCGAACGATCCTCATCTCAGGCGACAAGGATTGGGGCAACCAGTCCACGACCGTCCAGATCGACACCCGCCTGGCAAAGCTGATCACGACCAACCACCAGGATCCGTGGCCGGCCCCGGACGGCAATCCTCCGCCGATCTCACCCGACGCCCGAGTGGGCGACGGGAGCTGGGGCCCCGAGGACGATATCCTGTTCTCCGGAACGACCGCGGCCACGGCCAACGCCGGTACCGACTTCGCGTACCATCCGTTCATCTTCTTCCAGGCGGCTCGCGGCCTCTATCACTTCGGTGAGCTCTCGCACATCCGATACAGCTACGCCGCCTCCCCCGGTTATGGACTTCCCGGCGAGGATGGCACCGGGGTGGTTCCGCTCTATTCCCCGGCGGTGAACGATCTCCTGTGGGCCGAGGCGCTTCTTCGGAAGCCGGCGCAGAACAAGGCCCAAGCGGCTCAGTTGATCAACAACACCCGCGTCGGTCGCGGGCATCTGACTCCGCTCACCGGCGCCGAATCGGTGGCGGATATGCTTACCGCGGTGCAGTACGAGCAGGAAATCGAAATGTTAGGTCTCGGCGCGATGCCGTTCTACAATCGGCGTCGCATCGACGGCCTCTGGCCGATGTCCCCGCGGCAAATGCCGGTACCCGCCCGCGATCTGGCGCAGATCCAGGTCGAGTTCTACTCGTTCGGCGGACCAGGTAATCCGGCAGGTCTCGCCCCCGGAACGGGGGGACTGACCGCGCGGCCGATGAATGTTCGAGACAAATGGAAGGAACTGTTCGCGCGGGCTAAGACGGAGGCCCGCCGGAGCAATCGGCACTAGGCTCTGACAGCGCCTCCATTCGATGGTTGCAGTGCGGCGAGCGCATCCTTGGATGCGCTCGCTTTGCTTTCTCTAGCGGGCGGTCACCCACATGCGGACCGACATGACCATGAGGAACAGGGCAAAACCCCGCTGCACCATCACCGGTGGCGCATGCTGGGCAACTCGGGCCCCGACCCAGGCGCCGACGGTAAGGCCGGCGGCCAGCAGCATAGCCGCGCGCACGTCGAGGTTGCCTCGGCGATAGTATTCGAACGCCCCGAATGCTCCCACCGGGAGGAGCATGGCGCCGAGGGAGGTGCCGGTCGCGGTGGGGAAGGGGAGCTTCATCACGCTCACCATCCCGATTACCATGATGACCCCCCCTCCGACTCCAAAGAGACCCGCGAGAATGCCGGCGAGAACGCCAAGCGCGACGTAGAGAGGACTCACCGGGGGCTCCATGGGGGTTGAGGTCGCGGAAAACTAACTCTGTTCAAAGGCGCTGATACATGACCGACGCTTTGCCGGGAACGCCTCGGCGCGAGTCCCCCTGGCATCCGTTGGATTTCCTCCTGCTGTCGGTGCTGGCCGGCCTTGTGGCCGGTGGCATCGAAGTAGTCGTTCACGCCGTTCGGCAGCGTCTCTTCGGCCAGACCCTCTTCATGGGGCCGGAGCACATCTGGCAGATTCCCCTGGCCGAGGCGGCGGTGTTCCTGGGCATCGGCCTGCTCCTCCTCCCGGTATCCCTTCTCTGGCGTCCTCTTCGGGCTCCGCGAGCCGCGCTCGGCATTTTCGGAACGCTCGCGGCGCTTGCGCCGCTTCTCATTTTCGAGCGGATTCATGTGGGCGCCGAAATCATCCTTGCGTTGGCGGGTGGGGTGGTGACCGCGCGGCTGCTGGCGTCGCGCGGCAGCGGGCTCGTGCGGACCATTCGCATGGCTGCCCCGGCCATCCTCGTTCTTGCGGTCGCGACCGGAGCGGCGCGAGGATATTGGCATCGGGGCGCGGAGCGGCGGGCCATGCGTGCCCTGCCCGAGGCAGCAGCTGGCCGGCCGAACATCCTCCTACTCGTGCTCGACACGGTGCGCGCCTGGAACCTTGGTCTCTACGGCTATGGGCGGCCGACGACCCCTCACCTCAAGGCATGGGCCGCGCGCGGGGTCGTGTTCAGCCGGGCCTTCGCGCCGGCGCCGTGGACCACCCTTTCCCACGCGACGATGTTCACCGGGCAGTACCCGACCGATCTCTCGGTCGACTGGAACCGGCCCTTCGACGGGTCGAAGCCCACGCTGGCGGAGGCCCTCGCGGCGGCGGGATATGCCACGGGAGGGTTCGTCGCCAACTATACGCACGTGGGAAGTTCAACGGGCCTTGCCAAAGGATTCCTACACTACGACGACTATCCCTCCCAGCCCCTCCCGGTGTTGCGCCGAACCGGCCTGCTCGGCCGCCTGCTGGTGAAGGACCGTGTGGCGGCGTTCATCGGACGGCGGCGGATGATCGAGGCCGGTACGGGGGCGAGCGTGTCGGCGAATTTCCTCGGCTGGCTCGACGGTCAGCGGGGAGCGCCGCGCCGCCCCTGGTTCGCGTTCCTCAACTATTATGAGGCGCACGGTCCCTATCTGCCTCCCGCCCCGTACGACACCATGTTCTTCGCGCGGCCCGCCCCGGTGGCGGAGCGCTATTGGACCAGTGTCACCGGGGCATATGGTCGGCCGCCGGTGCCCCTCGAGCAGCTCATCGAGAGTCTCGACGCCTATGATGGAGGGATTGCGTATCTCGATGCGGAGGTCGACGCCCTCCTCCGCGCGCTCGTTGCCCGAGGCGATCTCCAAAATACCGTCGTCGTCATCACCTCCGACCATGGTGAGCTCTTCGGCGAGCACGGCGTCATCGCGCACGGCAATAGTCTGTATCTCCCGTCGCTCTACGTTCCGCTCATCGTCATCGCTCCCGGGCGCGCGCCCGCCGGCGTGCGGGTGCCGTCGGTGGCGTCGCTCCGCGATCTTCCCGCAACGCTGCTCACCCTTTCCGGCGTTCCGAATCCCGGCCTGCCGGGCCGCAGCCTCTCGGCGCTCTGGGAAGCGCCGGACCCCTCCCGGACCGACACGCTGTTCGCATCGCTGGACTACAACCGGCTCCTGCCGCGCTTTCCGCCGTCGCCGGTGCTCCGCGGGTCCATGCGGACCGTGGTGCTCGACAGCCTGCAGTTCATTCTCAACGGGGACGGCGTGGAGGAGCTGTACCATCTGGGGCGCGACCCATGGCAGGTGCGGAACCTGGCCCAGGCCCCCGAATACGCCACAGACTTGGCGCGCTATCGGGGTGCGCTGGCGACGATCATCGTGCGGCAGGCCAAGCGGTAAGGCCGCCCCGGGCCCTCGCGATGACTCTACCCCCGAATCACCCCCGGCCGCTTTGCCTCCGACACTTGGTACCCCGGAAAGACCGCGCTGAGATCTCGCGCTCCGAGGTGCCGAGTCAGAATCTCTCTGAAGAGATCGCGGAAGTCGGTCGTCACCGCCACATCGCGCCCTTCGTAGCGCGCCGCCGGGTCGAGGCCGGGCCACCGGCCGGCAATCTGCTTTCCGTTGACGGTGCCCCCGAGGACGAGCATTGCGGTGCCATGTCCATGGTCGGTGCCGCCGGTGCCGTTTTCACGGACGGTCCGCCCGAATTCCGACATCGTGAGCACGCAGACCTCGCTCATCCGTTCGCCCAAATCGGTAGCGAATGCGGCGAGCGCCTGGCCGAGTTCGGTCAATCGCTGGGCGAGTTGGCCCTGATCGTTGCCCTGGTTGACGTGGGTATCCCACCCGCTCAGGTCGGCGAAGGCGATCTCCACCCCCATATCGGCCTTGATGAGTTGGGCGATCTGGGACAGACTCTGGCCGAGCCGGCCCCGCGGATATGCCGCGCCGGCCGCCGGCGAGAGCGAGGCGGGGTTCGCGGTCTTGAGCATGCGGATCGCTTCGAAGCTCTCCTCCGCCGAAGTGGCCAGCAGGCCGGTAGCCGCGCCTTCGTAGAGCGCCTCGAACGCGCGGGTGAGCTTGTCGCCGCCCCGCCCGGGATTCCGCCCCCCGACCCCGAAGCTCCGGAGGTCGTCGATCGCGAGCGAAGGGGCGGTGCCCGCCATGATGCGCGGCAGTTGAGGGCCGAACGCCACGGCGCGAAACGGGGTGTCGGTATGTTCGCGGGCGTTCTGACAGTAGCGGTTGGCCCACCCGTCGGTCGTCGACTTGCGGCCCGGCGTCCCCGACTCCATGTAGTCCTGGGCGTCGAAGTGCGACCGGGTCCCGTCAGGCGATCCGACCGCATGCACCGCCGCCAGGCTTCCCGCATCCCAGAACGGCTTGAGCGGCGCCAGGGCGGGGTGGAGCCCGAAGTGGCCGTCGAGGTCGACGACTTTGTTCCGGGGTATCGCGATTCGGGGCCGTTCCCGGTAGTACTGGGCATCGCCGTGGGGCACGATCATGTTGAGGCCGTCGACGGCGCCGCGCTGAAAGAGGCAGACGAGGGTGCGCTTGCCGGCCGCCGGGCCGGTGGAGGCGTTGAGCGCGTAGGCGGCGCGGCCCAGGAAGAGCGGATCGAGGCCGAAACTCACGAGGCCTAACGCGCCGCCCCGCACGAAGACGCGGCGGGAGATGGAGTCGCTCATTGGCGCTGAAACTCCGGGCCGCCCAGCCCTAAGCCGACCGCCAGCGCCCGCGCGGCCGCGGGATCGGCCACCTCGGCGAGCTGGTCGAGAATGACCCGTCGGGTCTGTGCCGTCATCTTGCCTCCGAGAATCACTCGGTTGACCGACTCCACCAGCGCGGTGCGGTCGGCGGTCTTGGGAATGATCCGGTCGAGATCGACCGTCACTCCCGGCAACCGGTTGGCGGCGAGCTGGACCGCGAGGTTCATCCGATTGAGCAGCGCGCCGCTATTCACCCAATCTTCCTGCACCTCGGGGTAGCCGTTTGGGGCGGTGTGGAGGAAGAGAGGCTGGCCCAGCCGGGTGACCGCCTGCGCGAGCCGGGCGGTGGTGTCCGGCGTGCCGTCCAGCGCCCTGACCGCGCTCACTACGAATTCCAGCGGCGTCTTGACCTTGGTTCCGATATTGGCCTTGGCCCAGAAGTCCGGCGAGTGGAAGATCGCCGTCAACACTTGGCGGATCTCCCCGTTGCTCCGGCGCCAGGCGCGCACGGCATCGTCGATGCATCCGTCGGGGGGCGTGTCGCTCACGAAGCGGGCGCAGAGCTTGCCGCTGACGTAATGCATCGTGCTCGGGTGCCCCGCCAGCATCTTGAGCAGCGCAAGACCCTCTTCCTGGCCGCGCCCCGCGGGAAAGTCGGTGCCCATCACTATCTTCTTGCCGCGATCGTGCGCCCAATCGTGAAAGGCAAAGCCGCCGCCCTGCAGCGGCCGTTCGACGCTCCAGCCGGTGAGAATCCGGGCCACTTCGGTCACATCATGCTGTGCATAACCTCCATCCACGCCAAGCGTGTGGAGTTCGAGGAGTTCGCGGGCGTAGTTCTCGTTGAGCCCGGTCGGCATTCGCTGTTCCAGCTGTTGCCGCATCGAATCGGCTCGGCGCATGCCGAGGCGCGCCGCCCGTCGCAAGCGGTCGAACCCCGGGGGACGGGAGCCGGGGGCCACGCTCTGCGCGTTGTCGAGATAGATCATCATCGCGGGGCTCTTGGCGGTCGCGATCAAGAGCCGCTCGAAGCCACCGAGGGCGTTTTTTCGGAGCGTCTCCTCGACATACGAAGGGAGATAGACCCGGTCGAGGTTCTTGCCGTAGAAGACGTTGAAGTGGTTGACCCAGAAGTCGGCCACGACTTCGGCGAGCTGGTGGCCGGAGCGAATGCCCCGGGTCACCACGAGTTGCTGGAGTTCACCGCCCATGGCGCGCATCTCCCGGGCCTCCGGGGGCGCCCGCCGCATCCGTTCCTCCGGGGACATCGAGGCATCATCGGCTGGACTGCGGCGGTCGGCGCGGCGGGCCTGCTGAAGGTCGACGTAGGTGCGAAGCAGTTCCTCCGGGCTCGCGCGCAACACCGAGAAGTCTCGGCGGAGGCCGGGAGCAATCTGCGGATCGTCGACCTCGCCGACGGCAATCTGACGGTCGATCCAGAGGAGCACCCCGCCCTTGGCGACCTGCTCGATCAGGCCGGGGGTCGGGCCATAGCCGAGCCGGTTGAGCGCGTGAATAGCGCTGTCGCGTGGCGTGAGCGGGGCGGAGCCCTGGCCGGCGGCGGGACCCGCGAGGGTGGCGGCGGCCAGTATCAGGAGAAGCGGATGTGTGCTCATGGAAGGGGAGACGACTGGAGCGGGGCGGTGTTAGTCGACTTTGTGGCATAGAGTACTTGACAATGTCCCGCCAACCACCTAGACTCGATCCATGGCC
>JABFSM010000340.1 GCA_013140635.1 Gemmatimonadales bacterium | reverse complement strand
CGTCTGGCCGTTGGGCGTGGCGCTCCTCATCGGCCTTCTTTCCGGTGTGACCGCTTTCGGGGTGCTCGGAGCGATCGTGAGCGCCATCTTCGCGGTCCGAGCCCGCGGCCGCCGCGCCCTGGGGCTTGCCTGGCCGGCTCGACCGGCGGCCATCGCGGGCCTAGCGCTGCTCGGGGCCGCCGGCACTCATCGCGCTGCTCGTCGTCGTGTGGGGGAGTGCGGCACTTGGCGAGGAAATCATCTTCCGCGGCGTCATCCTTCCAGATCTGGCCGCGCGCCTCCCATTCCGGGAGGGGAGCTGGATCCTATCGCTGTTGGTGACCTCACTCCTCTTTGGGCTCAGCCATTTCTACCAGGGTGGGAGCGGAATGGCGGGGACCGCGGTGGCCGGGGTGATCTTCGGGAGCGTCATTCGCCGGTCGGGGGCCGCCCTTCAGCCGGGTGCGCTTTGGGCGGCCGTATTCGCTCATGGTCTCTACGACACCTATGGCGTGGTGACCCTCTTCCTGCGAGGAACTTCGGCGGTCACCTAGCCGAGCGAGTCAGCTCGGCCGCCGGAAGCGATATGCGAGGCCGAGCATCAGATTCTCGGCCGGGGTGCGGGTGTCCACCCAATAGACATTCAGGTCGAAACTTTTCGCATCGATGACCTTGAGCCCGATCACAAATTTCTTCCGCAGGCCCATCTTCTTCATCATCGGATCGTCGTCCTCACCGGCCATCCGGATCTCCCCTGCCTCTTCCCGTCCCTTCCCGGTGGCGAAGTAGGTCCCGTAGGTATCCAGAAAGGTTACGATGTAGTGCTCGTGCCGCCGGTCGAATCCGAAGGTGTACCGGGCCGAGGTCATCTCCGCTCCGGCACCGACCGAGAACTCCAGGTCGAGAAAGCGGCCGTCAAGAATCGTCCGCGCTTCCGCCGTTCCTTTCACCATCTGGGATGCCTGGCCACTCGGGCCCTCGACGACCCACTTGCCGGCGAGGGCGGCGAGCCGCTGATGGGTCGGGCCCGGTTTGGTCAACTCGAGGAGCGCCGCCTGATCCGACTGCGCCAGAACGGGTGCAGCGGCGATGGCGCCGGCGCTGAAGGCCACGAGGAGCGAGCCGACGAGACGAACCGAGAGCGAGGCCATAGCGTCTCCTAGAGAGATTGAAGCCAGCCACCGAGAAGAACCCCGGTGCCGCCGAGCAAGGGAAGGGTCCAGGAGTACCAGCGAGGCTCAGACGCCCGTCCGGGGGCGGGAGCGGCAAGCGCGGAGAACACTCCGAGGACGACCACTCCGACCGCGAGGGCCATGACGTGAGGCGCCGCGCGGCCGGTGGATGGCGCGAACGAGGAGGTAATCCAGCCGCCCGCGATGGCGGCGAGCAGTCCCGAGGCGAGGTTCACCGCGATGAACCGGGGAGTCGGGACGGGGTGGCTGCCGGCGGGGGCCGGCGGGAGCATGAGCCGCGCGGCGGCCAAGGTGCTGCCCAGCACGAGCAGCGTCATGGCCGCGAACCCGGCCGGCGCACCGCGCGCCAGCGGACGTAGCCGCCAAGGAGAGTCGAGGGAATCACCACGGCTTGCAGCCCGAACCAGTACCACATCGGTGGAGGAACGGGGGCGAAGAAGTAGGACACGGTACCGAAGGTCGCGCAGGAGATCCCGAGCGCGAGGGCGTGCTGCCTCGGACCCTGGCCTCCGAGCACCGCCGCCACCCAGCCTCCGCCGACGCCGTACGCCGCGGCAACGGCAAGCGAGAAGAATCGCTGGCCCCCGAGCCCGACGAGCCCGAGGAGCCATTCACCCAACGTCACCATCACGAACAAGGTGAGAAACCCGCCGAGAACGGCCGGTATCGAGCGAAGCAGGAGTCCGGTGAGGCCGCGCTCCGCAAGCCCGGAGCGTAGAAACGCGGGAGTGGAACGGAGCACCTCGCTCCAGTACCATCGCGCCGCGCCGCCGGCCCCGACATTCTTCACTTGGACGGCATGCATCTCCGCCAAGTCGCCCAGCACCGCCCTGCCCCGCTCGTCGTCGGGCACGAGGAAAGCGGCAAGCGATTCGGCGAGGCGCGGCGTCACGACGGCTTCCAGCGCGGGGTGAGTCCGCCGACGAAGCGCTGTGCCGCCTCGCGCGCCCGCGTGAGTTCCCGCACGCCCTTGGCGCTGAGCGAGAAGAACCGTTTGGCGCGGCCGCCGCGAACCGGACTCGGGTCACCGAGTTGGGCGCGCAGGAGGCCGCCGCGTTCCAGGCTCTGCAGCGCCGTGTAGACGGCGCCGACGCTGGGGATCCGGCCCCCCTGCAATAGTCCCACGCGGTCGCGAATGGTGACGCCGTAGGCCTCGGGGGCCAGTTGGGCCACCGCGGCAAGGACCACGATATCGAAGTCGGCGGAGGATCTCATTTCTTTCAATCTACAGGTATAAATTGTACTTCGTCAAGAACGGAGCTCTCACGCCATGATACTCGGAGTTCGCCTGTTGGGGTTCGCCGCCGCCGCCCTTCCCGCCGCGGCCCAAGGCCTGCCGCCATCCGAGGCCCGGTTCCCGGCCGGTCGCGCGGCGGTGGAGCTGCCGTTCGAGCAGGAAGACGGGTTCGTCATCATTCGGGTATCCGTTGCCGGGGCCGGCGAGTTCCGACTGGTCCTCGATACCGGTTCCCCGGTCGTGGTCCTGGCCGATACGGCTCGCGCCTCCCGCATGGGGCTCCAGATCGCCGGACTGGCCCAGGTGGGAGGAGAGGGTGACGGCCCGATGACGTCGGTGCCGCTTGCCGTCGGTGTGTCACTCGACGCCGCCGGCGTCGCGATCCGCAACGCCGTTGCGCTCGTCGGCGGGGTGGACCGGCGTATCATCGCCGGGGCGGACGGCGTGATCGGCGGCCCGATCTTCGACAACTGCGTCGTCGAAATCGATTGGACCGCCAAGGTGGTTCGGCTTCACGATCCGAAGACATTCACTCCTACGAAACCGGGGGTCGTGCTGCCCCTGGAGCGCCGGGGGGACGGCCACGCATATACCCGCGGCACGATCGACGTCACGGGCGGCGCGCCGATCTCGGCGGTTCTGCATCTCGACACCGGTGCCCGCCAGGCGATCGGGATCAACCCGGACGCGCAGCCCGGCCTCCGGGTTCCGGCCAAGGCTCTTGCCGGGGCGATCGTGGCGTGGGGCAGTCGAGGCCCGGCCCGCGGCGATATGGCGAGGATCGCCCGAGTCGAGCTCGGCGGTCTTGTGCTGCGAGATGTCGTGACCAGCTTCAAACCGGGTGCCCGCCCGGGATCCGACGGTTGGATCGGCCTGGAGGCGCTCCGCCGATTCACGGTGCTGATCGACTACCCCAACGGACGCCTGATTCTCGGCGCGACGGAGCGGATGGCGGAGCCGTTCCGATTCACCACGACGGGGTTGTACCTCACGCCAGGCGGGACCGAGCTGTCGGTTGCCGACGTCATGGCGGGATCGCCGGCCGAAGAGGCGGGGCTTCGCATCGGCGATGTCATCACGGCGGTCGATGGCCGGCCGGTGGCGCGATCGGAGGCGGCCGATATCCTGGTCATGCCGGCCGCCGGCACGCCGGTCACCGTCACCGTTCGGCGGGGGGCGGCTGCCCTTCGCCTCCTGCTGCACCCCAGGACCCTCCTTTAGCGGCGGAGGTGTTTGGCCAGAAAGGCCTTCACCGTCCGATCGAGTTCCTCGGGCCGATCGTGCATAACGAACAACCGGGCTCCCGGAATCGTGACGAACTCGATGGCCGGTACGGTTCCCTCGATGCCGCTCCAGCTCCCATGAGTCAGATCGCGCATGTAGTCCCGCCCCGGTTCGGCGTAGAAGCCGGGGTCGTCGAATCCCGGTTTGACCACCAGGGTCGGGACGCGAAGGCGCGCGAGCTCGGGCGTCGGATCGACGGCGTAGAATTCCAGCAAGTATCGAATCCACACCGGCAGCGGAGGGATCGCCGCCTCACGCCAGAGAAAGAGAGCCCGAAGCGGGTTCACCGCGTAGTCGTACGTCATGAAGTTCTGGTCGTCCCACGTCCGGCGAGTCACCGTCTTGAACCAGCGGCGTCCGAGTCCGTCGGCAAAGGCGGCGCGCTGGGCGGGGGTCCAGGTGAGCATCCCCGGTGTGCCGGCAAAGTAGCTCTTGGCCACGCCGCCGATCAGGATCAGCGCCTGAAATCGTTCGGGATGGTCGAGGACGAGTCGCAGCGCGATCTGGGTACCGAGCCCCCAATGAGCCACCAGAACGGCGGGACCGATTCGTTCCCGATCCATGAGCCCCAGAATCGCTTGGGTCGCCGAGCGCGTCCACGGCGTGTCGGCATAACTCGAGGGGGCCGGGGGCATCGGCGGGGCTTCGGTGCCGTCGAATCCAGGCAGCGTCACCGCGTACATCGTGAACTCCTCTTTGCGGGGGGCCATGAATTCGTCGAACACGCCCCCACCGAAGCCCAGCCCCGGAATCAGCAGCATCCGCCCGGCGCCATGTCCCACTTTGCGAACGGCCCCCAGCGCGCCCCATGCCGCGGCGCGGTATCCGGGGGGATGCACCAGGTTGTCGAGCGTGGTGTCCTGCGCCAGCGACCGCACCTGGCCCGCGAGCGGCTCGTCAGTTAGGCACAGCGCAAGCGCGACGAGCGCCGGCGTTCCTGCACGCCATGTCCACATATTGCCCCCAGGTTAGCTTCCGGATCGACGACTGAAAACGCGCCACTCCATTGCCATGATAATATTATATAATAGATTGAAAGAAATACCATTGGCATTGGACTCGGCCTCGTGCGAATAGCTCTTCTCGTTGTTGCACTCAGTGTCGGCACCGGATGTGGTGAGGCCAAGACCGCCCCCGGCCCCGACGACTGCGGTATCGTCCCTTGTGGCGGCCCGCCATCGCCGGTTCCGCGGGTCCAGAACCTCACCATCGACGATGTCGGCAATGCCGGCAACGGCACCGATCTGGAAGTCGCGTTCGAGTATGCCGGTGATCTCACCCTCATTCGCGAATTCCGCATCGTGGTCACCCGGGAAGGCGGCGGGCGACTCCTTGTCGAGCAGGCCGCCGCGCTGTCGCCGGACCGGTATGTCGCCGTCGTGCCCACGTTCGGAGCGACCAGACTCACGCTGCCGGCCGGAGCCAGGGATGCACAGGCTGAACTGCTTCAGGAGGGTATCACGTATCGCGCCTTCGTCGTGAGCGTCAGCAGGCTGCCGTATCCTCGTGTGAGCAGTGGCACCGAATCATCCCGCGCCATCACACTCGCCAAGACGACGCTCAAGATCACCTACCTCTGGAACGCCGGGATCCTCATCGAGGACGATACCGCCAAGGTGGTGATCGACGGACTGCAACGCCGGACGGATGGCTTCTTTGTCGATCCGCCCCAGGAGCCGCGCCAAAACCTCGAATCTGGGATGGGAGCCTTTGCGAACATCCGCGTCGCGCTCGGCACCCATATCCACGAAGATCATATCCTCGCCGCGGCGGCGCGGGACTTCCTGAACCTCGTGCCTACGGCGTGGTTTGTCGGTCCGACGGCCCTGGTGGACCTGCTCAACGGCCTCCCGCGCACCGTCGCGCCGAACGTGCCTCGCGGGCAACGGGCGACCATCCTCGTGAACGGCGTCCGCATCGGCATCCTGCACGTCAGGCACTTCAATCAATTCGGGATGGACTTCGGCGCGATCGACAACTACGCCTATCTCGTCGAGCTCGGCGGCAAGAAGATCCTCCACCTGGGCGATGTCGACGTGACGACTGCGAACCTATCCGGGTTTGGACTCGCGGCCGAAGGGATCGACATCGTGGTGATTCCCGCGTTCGGCACTCTCTTGACCGCCGCGAGCCGCGACGTCATCAATGCGACGATCGCCCCCGACGTGGTGATCGCGACGCACCTCCGGGCGGCGGAAGGGGTAGCCGACTCGACTCAGGTGAAAGCGTTGTATCCCAACGCGATCGTCTTCCGGACGCCACTCGACGTCACCAGGATGTGAGCAGCGGAGGTTCGCCGACAGCGCCGCCCGAGCCGGGGCGCCACTCGGCAGCGTTCGCATCCGGATCAACGCGACGGCGCAGCCCACGGAAAGACCGGCCGGCTGAGGGTATCGGCGGCGACTCACCAGCCCATCAGCAGCTTGACGCCCAGCGCCGTCCCGCTCAGGACAAAGAGGCCACGCACGAACGCCGTGCCCCGCTCGCTCGCGATCCGGGAGCCGAGAAACCCGCCGGCGCACGATCCGATCGTGGCGGGAATCATGAGCGCGACGTCGTAGTAGCCCCGAGAGATGTACGCCGCCGCCGCGAGGGCGCACCAGGCAAACGCCAGCAGATAGTAGTGCCCGAGGGCGGCGATCAGGTCGTAGCCCCGGCCGGTGCAGAAGAGGAGCGTGGCGATCAGGCTGTTGCCGGACCCAAGCATCCCCTCGTACAGGCCGAGCGGAACGGCGGCCGCGGCGACGACCGGGCGCGAGAGACGAGCCGGCCCCGGCTCGCGCCCGAGCACCGGCCGCGCGAGCATAACGGCAATGAGCATGAGAATGGCCGCTCCCACGCCGCGCTTCAGTACCTCGGGATCGAGCCGCACCGTGATGTCGGTGCCGAACCAGGCGCCGGCCAGCCCGAGCGCCGCCATGCCGACGATGAGCGGCCAATCGACCGTGCGGCGCCGGAGGCAGTTGCGTGCGCCGAGCAGGGTCCAGAGCGCGCCGGCCACCTTGTCGGTGGCCACCGCCGTCGGCAGCGGAACGCCCATCGCCAGCCATGCGGGTGTGGTGAGCGCGGAGGAGCTTCCGCCGCTCATCGAGCCGAGCAGCGATGCCCCAAATGCGATTCCGAGCACCAGCAGCGGCTTCATGCCGCGTCGAGCAGAGCGGTGCCCCGAAGGAGGTGGTCGGCGAATCGCTCCGACGCGATGTTGGTTCCGCAGACGATGAGCCCGACTTTCTTGCCCGCCAGCCGCTCGCGCAGGGGGCCGAGGAGCGCCGCCGCCGCCGCGGCCCCCGCCGGCTCCACCGCGAGCTTGGCGGTTCGAAAGAGCAGGGCGAGGGTGCGGCGGAGGTCGTCATCGCTCACCAGCACCACGTCGTCGAGGTAGCGCCGGCAGAGGTCGAAGCTCATCGGCAGCGCGTACGGTGGGCTCAAACTGTCGGCGATCGTGCGGTAGCCGCCCTCGGGCATCCGTTCCGGCCGCCCAGAACGGATGCTCCGCAGCATAACGTCATTGCCCTCCGGCTCGACGCCGAACACCGGGCAATCGGGGCGCATGAGCTTGATCGCGGCGGCGAGCCCACCGGCGAGCCCGCCGCCGCCAACCGGCACGATCACCGCGCCGAGGTCCGGTGCCTGCCGCAGCAGCTCATAGCCGAGGGTGGCGGTACCCAGCGCCGTCAGCGGCCCTTCGAACGGATGAACGAAGGTGCGGCCTTCCTCGCTTCCGATCCGTTCGGCGGCGGCAAACGCGGCGTGGACATCTTCCGCCAGGACGACGGCGGCGCCGAGGGCCTGGCACCGCGCCACCCGGAAGGGATCGGCGGTTTTCGGCATGACGACTTTGGCCGTGGCGCCGAGCGTTCGCGCCGCCCACGCCACCGCGATGGCATGGTTGCCGGCGCTCACCGCCGTGACTCCTCGGGCCAGCGCCGGCCGCGCCAGGGTGCGCATAACGGACAGCGCTCCACGAGCCTTGAAGCTGCCGGCATACTGGAAGAGTTCCAGCTTGAGGATCGGTTCGGTGCCCGGCGGCAGTAACCCGCCGACCGTGTCATCCCGCCACGGCCAGATGGGGGTCTCCCGGACCGAAGGCGCCAGGGCGGCGTGGGCGGCGGCGATGCCGGGCAGATCGAGGGGAATGCCGCTCAAGGGGCTACCGCACCGAGCGGAAGACGGCGGGGCTCACGTTCCCGCCGCATACGACGATCACCACGGTGCGGTCCCGCCACCGTTCCGCTTGGCTCAGATAGCCCGCCAAGGCGACCCCGGCGGCGCCTTCCACCACCATTCGGTGAGTCTCGAACAGCATCCGCATCGCGTGGCGGATCTCCTCTTCGGTCACCGTGACGAAATCGGTGGCGAGCTCGCGGCAGGGGCCGAAGGTGATCGCGCCCGGCTCGATCCCTCCGGCGGTGCCGTCCGAGAGCGTCGGGAGCGAGGGGAGGTCGAGAATCTCGCCCCGGCGGATCGATTCGATCATGACGGCGGAGTTGGCCGGCGAGCAACCGATCAGCGCCGCTCCCGGCCAGACCGTGCGGAGCCACGTCCCGACCCCGGCCAGAAGTCCGCCGCCGCCGAGCGCGATGAAGACCGCGTCCGCCCGGGGGAGCTGCCGCTCGAGTTCGACCCCGATGGTGCCCTGCCCCGCCACGACGAGGGGATCGTTGTAGGGGGAGACGTACGGCACTCCTTCCGCGCCCGCCAGCCGCCGGGCGTACCCTTCGGCCACCGCCGAGTCGCGGCCATGGACCTCGACCGCGCCACCTAACGTCTTGATGGCGGCCACTTTGCCCGCGTCGGCGTCTTCCGACACCACGATACGGGCCTGGAGACCGAGCTTGCCGGCCGCGTACGCGACGGCGGCGCCGTGGTTTCCGGTCGAGGCGGCAATCACGCCGCCGGCGCGGGCGTCGGCTCCAAGCGCGAGGAGCCGGTTGAACGCGCCGCGCGCCTTGAAGGAGCCGGTATGCTGCTGGTTTTCGAGCTTGAGGTGAAGCCTGGTAGCGAGCGCCCCGCCGATCGGCGAGGCTTCGAGCGGCGTGGTGACGATCCAGGGGCGGATTCGGTCTTCGGCGCGCTCGACCTCCACGCGGAGGCCGGCGACGGTCACCGCCGTCAGGCGGCCTGGCGGGCGCGCCGCTCCCGCGCAAGGCGACGGAGATGGCCGAAACCCACCATACGTCCGCTCTCCTCGTCCCAGAGCCTGAGCGCCATGGTGCGAACGCTCTCCCGCATGGTGAGCGTCGTCACCTTCTGGAAAGTGGGGTTTTCCCGGTGGCAGCGCTCCAGCCGGTAGTTGGGAATCTTGGGGCTCAGGTGATGGACGTGGTGGAACCCGATATTGCCCGTGAACCACTGCAGCACCTTGGGCAGCCGAAAATAGGAACTGCCGGTGACGGCCGCGGTGGCGTAGTCCCACTCCGGCGCGCCGCGCCAATAGGCATCTTCAAACTGGTGTTGCACGTAGAAGAGCCAGACTCCGGCCGAGCCGCTCAACAGAAAGACCGGCAGCCAGATCAGCATGAACTCCTTGAAGCCGATCAGGAGCGACGCCAGGGTGACCATCCCGGCGAGCGCCAGATTCGTCATGTGGACGTTCCACGCCTCTTTCCTTCCGGCAATGCCGCGCGTCGGCCAGCGGTGCTTGACGAAGAGGAACGAGGGACCGAACACGAGGAGAATGATCGGATTACGGTAGATCCGGTACCACACCTTCTGGATCCAGCCCAGCGCCAAGTATTCCTTGACCGTGAGTGTGGTGATATCGCCGGTGCCGCGCTGGTCCAAGTGGCCCGAGGTGGCGTGGTGAATCGCATGTTCGCGGCGCCAGTGGGAGTACGGCGTGGCGGTGAGAATGCCGGTCACCCACCCGACGATGTCGTTCCAGGTGCGGGACGGAAGGAAGGAGCCATGCCCGCAATCGTGCATAATGATGAAGGTGCGAATCCAGAGGCCCGCCGTCGGGACCGCAATCGCTAGGGTCAGCCAATAGCTGACCGACAAGCTCCAGTACATCAGCACCATCCCGACGCTGAGTGGAACCAGGGTCGAAATGAGTTGCCAGACCGCGCGTTTCACACTCGGGGTCTGATACCGGGCAACGATTTCACGCCACGCTTTGGCGGCCGAAGATTCAGAGGCGGTTTCCGTCATGTTCGAATGGTATCCTAGTCTGCCGAGGAAGGCGAGTGGGTCTCGGGCTGCCCGTACGAGCCAAATTGCTTCACCACTTGCGCCATCTCCTTGTCGGTAAGGAGGTTGGGTCTCCCCGCCGCCCGCGCCAGCAGGTAGATCTCCGCGACGCGCTCAATCTCCTGGGCGACTCGAAAAGCTTCCCGCAGGTCGGCGCCAATCGTTACCAAACCATGATTCGCAAGCAGGCAAGCCCGCCGCCCTTCCAAGGCCTGCAGTA
This sequence comes from Gemmatimonadales bacterium, assembly GCA_013140635.1. Lineage (GTDB taxonomy): Bacteria > Gemmatimonadota > Gemmatimonadetes > Gemmatimonadales > GWC2-71-9 > JABFSM01. Next base: position 10,012 of record JABFSM010000340.1, on the reverse strand, counting down.
CCTGGGCCGAAAGTTCGGCGGTGCCAAAGGTCGCGTAGCCGGCGCAGCGCACCGGGGCACCTCCCGCGGCGGCCACCATATAATGGACCGCCGGGAGCTCTTCCCGAAGGCAGGCCAGTGCCGTCGCATGGAGCGAATGGGTATGCACGACCGCGAAGGCCTCTTCCCGGGAGGCGTAGATATCCCGATGCATGCGCCATTCGCTGGACGGTGCGCGGCTTCCGGATGCCGGATGACCCGCCTCGTCGAGCCGCACGATATCGGACGCGGCCAGCTCTTCGTACGGCACTCCGCTCGGCGTAATCAAGAGACCGCCACCCACCCGGACACTGACGTTGCCTGACGTCCCGTGGGCCAGGCCCGCGGCGACGAGCTTTCGCGCCGCGGCAACCACCGCCTCACGAAGCGCCTCTTCGGTCACGCCGAATCACCGGCGCGGAGCGCCGCGAGTGCCGCCTCGGTTGCCGCGGCCACGCCGCGTTCGGTGATGATGGCGGTGACGAACGACGCGGGAGTGACGTCGAATCCGGGGTTGATCGCGGGGAGGGTGGAAGTGCCGACCACTTCGCCGGGCGATCGTTCCTCGATCGGGATCGACGCGCCGTCACGGATCGACAGATCCACCGTCGAGAGCGGCGCCGCCACGTAGAACGGCACTCGGAATTCGCGCGCGGCCAGGGCCTTGAGCAGCGTGCCGATCTTGTTCCCGACATCTCCCGACCGGGTGATCCGGTCGGCGCCGACGAGTACCGCATCGACGTTTCTCCGCGCCAGCAGGTGCCCGGCGGCGTTGTCGGCGATCACGGTAAAAGGGACGCCGTGCGCACCCAGCTCCCAGGCGGTGAGCAGTCCCTGATTCCTCGGCCGCGTTTCGCTCACCCACACGTGGACCGGCACCCCGGCGTCGTGGAGCCGGTAGATCGGCGCCAGGGCGGTCCCCCAATCGACGGTGGCGAGCCATCCGGCGTTGCAGTGGGTGAGGATCTGCAACGCCCGGCCGGCGGGACGCTCCAGCCGGCGGAGGAGTTCGGCGCCGTGGCGGCCGATGGCCAGGCAGGCGGCCACTTCCGACTCCGCGATCGCCCCGGCCGACCGCCAGGCCGCCTCGGCGCGCACCGGCGGCGGGAGGGGGCGCACCATCTCACCCACCCGGTCGAGCGCCCAGGCGAGATTGACCGCCGTCGGCCGCGTGGCGCCTAACAGGTCTGTGGCGCGGTCGAGACCGGCGTCGCTCGGGTCGTCGCGGAGCGCCAGCGCCAGCCCGTAGGCGGCGGCGATGCCGATCAGGGGCGCCCCGCGCACCCGCATGGCGGTGATGGCGTCGGCGACGTCGCCGATCGAGCCGAGCCGGCACTCCAGGAACTCTCCCGGCAGGCGGGTCTGATCGACCGCGAGAATCGCCCCGCCGTCCGGGGCCTCACGGAGCGAGCGGTGGGGAACGCCATGAACGTTCATCGGGATTCGGTCAGTGCCCCTCGAACGCCATCAGGGTGAAGACGGGGATCCCCCGCGCTTCGAGCCGCATCCGGCCGCCCAGCTCCGGAAGGTCGATGACGAAGCAGGCCTCGTGCACGACCCCGCCGACCCGCTCCACCAGCGTGGCGCCGGCGAGCGCCGTGCCGCCGGTGGCGATCAGATCGTCGACGAGGAGGGTCCGTTCACCGCGCCCGACGGCGTCGACGTGCATTTCGACCCGATCGGTTCCGTACTCGAGCTCGTAGTCGTGGCCGATCGCCATGGCGGGGAGCTTGCCCCGTTTCCGGATCGGCACGAACCCGGCACCTAACCGTTCCGCCAGGGCGCCGCCGAGAATGAAGCCGCGCGCCTCGATGGCGGCCACCTTCGCGATGCCGGCTCCGGCGTATCGCGCGGCGAGCCGGGCGATCGTCTCGCCGAAGCCCCGCGAGTCGGCGAGGAGGGTGGTGATGTCCCGGAAGAGGATGCCGGGCTTGGGATAGTCGGGAATGGTGCGGATCAGGGCGCGGAGGTCCATCAGAGCACCCGGCCCGCCACCGCGGCAAGGCGCGCGGCCAGCGCGGGGTCGCGCGCGTCGGGCGCGGTCATGATCGCTCCGTCGAGGGCGCGGTCGCACCGGTGGGGACAAGGCACCGGGCGGTCCCGGAACTTCGCCGCCGCGCGCCGCACCAACTCGCGGGCGGCCACGACGTTCTTGCCCATCACCGCCATCACCTGCGCCGCGGTCACGTCGGCGTGCGCCTCGTGCCAGCAATCCCAATCGGTCACCATCGCGACGGTGGCATAACAGAGTTCCGCCTCACGGGCCAGCTTCGCCTCGGGCATGTTGGTCATTCCGATCACCGAGGCGCCCCACCGCCGGTAGAGTTCCGACTCGGCCTTGGTGGAGAATTGCGGCCCCTCCATGACCATATAGGTGCCGCCTTCGACGCACGGGGTCCCGGCTTCCCGCGCCGAAGCGGCGACGATCCCGGCCACCCGGCCGCAGACCGGATGCGCCATGGACACATGGCCCACCAAGCCGGGCCCGAAAAAGGTCTTGGGACGCGCGAAGGTGCGGTCGATGAACTGATCGACGATGACGAAGGTGCCGGGCGCCAGGTCCTCCCGGAGCGAGCCGACCGCGGAAAGCGCGATCACATCGGTCACCCCGGCGCGCTTCAGTGCGTCGATGTTGGCGCGAAAGTTCACGTCGCTGGGCGGGATGCGGTGGCCCCGGCCGTGACGGGGGAGGAAGACCAGCCGAAGGCCGTCGAGCTCCCCGATCAGGAGATCGTCGGAGGGCTCGCCGAACGGGCCGGCGACCGAGACGCGACGGGGATGCTCCAGCCACTCGATGTCGTAGACGCCGCTCCCCCCGATGATCCCCAGCGTCATGCGGAGGCGAGGTGCTTTCGAAAGACCCGCGTGGCGCGCCGCATCTCGTCCATGGTGCCGATGGAAATGCGCGCGTGGGTGAGGAATGGGGGGAATTGCCGCCCGATCGCCACGCCGTCCGTCAGGCATGCCGCTTTGAACGCTCTCGAGTCGCGACGGATATCGGCCATGATGAAATTCGTTTCCGACGGCCCGACGGTATAGCCGAGCCCCTCGAAGAATGCGCGCGTGAACGCCTTCGTCTCGCGGTTCTTTCGTTGCTCCTCCCGCGTGTGCGCGGGGGCGTTGAGCGTGGCCACCGCCGCCGCGCCCGCCGCCGCGCTGATACCGCTCGGCAACCGGTAGGGGCGCATCGCGGCGATCGTTTCGGGCTGGGCAATGGCGTACCCCGCCCGAATCCCCGCCAAGCCGTGCACCTTACTGAAGGTCCGCGCCACCATCACGCGCGCATCGTTTTTCAGCATGGGAATCGCCGACGCATACGATGGATCCTCGACGTATTCGTGATACGCTTCGTCGAGCAAGATCACCGCTTTCGGCGCGCTCCGGCGGACGGCAACGACGAAATCGTCGATGGCCCGCGCGCCGTGAACGGTGGCTGTGGGGTTGTTGGGATTGCAGACGAAGATGATCCCCGCCCCGGGCGCGGCGGCGCGGGCCATCGCATCGAGGTCGAGACCCATCGCGCGGTCGACCGGGATTTCCTTGACCGGCACGCCCAAGGTCCGCGCGATGCGCACCGGCTCCTCGAAGGTGGGCGCCGCGGTGACCAGCGGCCGGTCGGCGCTGCCGAAGGCCATCACCGCGACCCGGAGGATCTCGGTCGAGCCGCACCCGAGCAGCACCCATTCCGGCGCGACGCCATGCGCTTTCGCGAGCGCCTCACGGAGCAGATCCTCGGGGTTATCGGGATACCGCGAGGCCTCGCCGAGCGACCGCTTGATCGCCTCTATGGCCGCGGGGGCGGGGCCGTTCGGGTTCTCGTTGCTGTCGAGCCGGATAGCCGGAATCGGCGTGTCCCGGGGCAGGTCGAGCCCACGGGCCGCCTCGAGCCCGCGGGCACCGAGAGCGGGGCGGGCGGCGAGCGCGGCGCCCCCGGCGCCGAGCCCACGGAGGAAATCGCGTCGGGTAAGTGGCATGAGACCGAAGCTATCGCCGGCCCGTTCGCGCCGCCATCTTTCTCCCATGGGAATTTCGGAAGCGGGCCCCTTGGTGCCTCGGCGCGGCGGGCCGATTCGAGCCGCGCTGGGCCGCGGTTTCTTGAGGGTCTTGGGGTGGCGGGTCGAGACCGAGTTTCCCAACCTCGCGAAGTGCGTCGTCAGCGCCGCTCCCCATTCCTCCAACTGGGACTTCTTTCTCGGTATTGCGGCGGTCTTCGCCCTGCGCCTCGACATCCGGTGGATCGGCAAGAAAGAACTGTTCCGGGGGCCGCTCGACCCGCTCATGCGGTGGCTCGGCGGCATTCCCGTCGACCGGAGCGCTCCGCAGCACTTCGTGGACGAGATGGCCCGCGCGTTCGCGGCGCGCACCGGCCTCCTGGTGGCCATCGCCCCGGAAGGAACCCGAACGCCGGTGCCGAAATGGAAGACCGGCTTCCTGCGGATCGCACGCGGTGCCGGCGTTCCGGTCGTTCCGGGCTATTTCGACAATGCGCGCAAGAGGATCGGCTTCGGCACGCCGATCCACCTAACGGACGACGCGGAGGGGGACCTGGCCCGCCTCCGCGCCTTCTATGCCCGGTTCACGCGGCGGGACGGGCGCCCCGCGATCGCGGCGTCCTAGTTCTTCGCCGGCGGCGGGGCTTCCGACCCCGGCATCGGCAGGTCGGAATTGTAGATGCTCTTCACGGCCTTCCACGACCCATCGGCCTGTTTCTTCCAGATATCGAGGTACTTCCCCTTGTCGTGCATTGGCGCCGGCGCGCCCGGTATGGCGATGTCCATCTCATAGCTGCCCGTCACCGCTGCCATGTCGGGGGTTCCATCGATATTCAGCACGGTGAACTTGACATTGGTGATCGGCGGAGAGCCGGCGAACATTGCGACGATGGCGTCGCGCCCTTCCATGGCCGGGGCGTTGGCCGGCATGACCATGGCGTTGTCGGCGAAGTAGACGCTCGCGTACGCCTTCGGATCGGGGGTGGCGGCATTCATGAGGGCGACCGTGGAATCGGTCGCTTTCTGAATGGCGGCCTTATCGGCGTCGGAGAGGACGGCGGGAGGAGCGGGCTGGCAGGCGGCGACAAGGAGTGCCAGCGGGGCGGCAAATCGAATGCGCACGGGATACCTGGATGAGAGAGGGACGCGAAGAACCTACAGCGCTCTCACAAACCGTCAAGCCGCCCGCCAAACGAAACCACCCATCGAGATGTGACGTCTAACCCTCACATGAGAGGTCCGTCGCCGAGTGAGGAGATTCGCGCCGATCTGGTCGAGTACCACCAGGAGACCAAGCTCTCTTGGCACCGGCATGAGGGCGCCGTAGTGGTGGTGAATCTCTCCGGATATGTCCGCGAAGGAGTCGGAGGGAACGAACTCCTCGGGCGGCCCCTTCAGATCGGCATCAAACCGCCGGGCATCGCACATACCGACCACTTCGGGCCCGCGGGCCTCCGCGCTATCAGAATCTCCGTGCCGGAGGCGATCCACGCCTCTCTTCGGCACGAGTTGCCCGCCCTGTCACGGTGGAGCTGGCTGGAGAACCCAGCGGCTCTTCGGAGCTTCCTCCGCCTTCTCGAGCCAAACGGCGCGCCCACGCATCGGTTCGACCTAATCATGGAAGGGTTCGCGGCGCTTCGAGACGCGACCGAGGACGTCCACTCGGGTGCTGGGCCGAGCTGGGTGCGCGAGGCAGCCCGCCAGATCGACGCCACCGTTCCGGCACCCCCGGCGCTTTCCGAACTCGCGGCGAGTGCCGGAGTGCACCCGATCTATTTTGCCCGGCGTTTTCGCCGGCGTTTCGGTTGTTCCGTCGGCACCTACGCCCGGCGCCGGCGCATCGAGATGGCCGCCGACTTGATGGAGCGCTCGCGGCGCTCGTTGGCGGAAATCGCCCAATTGACGGGGTTCGCCGATCAGCCCCACCTGACGCGCGTCTTCCGCGAGCAAACCGGCTTCTCGCCGGCGCGCTACCGTCGAGGTCTCGCCTCCGCAGGTTTCTGCGGTTCAAGACAGCTCCGGGATTCGGCCGCAGATTAGCGGTTCAATTCCGAACCGAGGAGCTGTTCCGTGGTGGCACGCATTCCGTGGGCCTGGCTCGCCGCCCTCGCGCTCTTTGCCGGCACTCGAACCGCCGCGGCCCAGGAGCCGATGATCGGGGTCGACGCGCGGATCGAGCTGCTGACGATCGTATTTCGCCTTGCCGGGAACCATCCCGAATACAACCAGTGCCGCGTCCCGGCCTATGCCGCCGCGATCGATCGCTGGTTCGCGCCGGTCCGCGATCACGAAGCCATCCGCCGAGCCCGCGGACTTCGCGACTCGGCCGGTATCGGGTTCGACGCGATCCCGAGCCTCGCGATCCATCTCACGGATCCGCCGGCCCTCGCGCCGCGACGGCCCTTGGCCGACGACTCCGCGACGATCGACCGGCGCTGGCGCGGCATCGACCCCGCGCCCTTCCTGGCGGCGCTCCGGCGATTCGCAACGGAGGGGCGGTTCGCGGAATTCGCCGCCTCCGAGAACCGATTGTACGGGCTCACCACGAACCGGCTGCGGGAGTTCGTGCGCGCCGGTTTCGATCATCCCTGGTACCAACGGTATTTCGGCGCGACACCGGCGCTGGACGTTAGGTTCGTGCCCGGCATCTGCAACGGGGGTGCCAACTACGGGCCCCGCTTCTTCGGCGCCGACCGGCGGCTCGAGCTTTATGCCATCCTCGGCATCGGCGCGGTCGACTCCCTGGGCGCGCCGGTCTTCGAGCCATCGATGCTGCCGACCATGATCCATGAAGTGAACCATTCCTTCGTGAATCCGGTGATGGAACGCCATCGCGCGCTGTTCGAGGCGCCGCTCCCCGAGATCCACCGGGCCGTCGCCGAGGACATGCGCGCAATGGCCTACGGAAGTTGGGAGACGATGCTCGCGGAATCGCTGGTTCGCGCGGCCGTGGTGCGGTACCTCCTCCAGCACCGGGGAGAGCGCGCCGCCCTGCGCGAGATCGCGGCGCAAGAAGGGGCCGGCTTCGTCTGGATGGGGGAACTGACGGAGGCGTTGAAGGAATACGAAACCGATCGTGCGCGCTGGCCGACCTTCAGCTCATTCGCCCCCCGTTTGGCGGAGTACTTCGGCGGCCTCGCGCCGCGAGTGGCGGAACTCGTTCGGCTGGCGGGGGAACGGGCGCCGAAGATCGTTTCCATGAGCCCCGCTCCAGGAGCCGACGAGGTCGACCCGGCCACCGACGCCATCGTGGTGCGCTTCGATCGGCCGATGGGCGGGGGGTACTCGATCAATCCCGCCACCAAAGGAGACGTCGCGTATCCGGAGGACGGGCCGGTGCGAGCCATGGGCTTCGACTCGACCCGCACCGTGTTCACCTGGCGAGTGCAGCTTCGTCCCGAGCGGCAGTATGAAATGGTGCTCACCGGGCAGGGATTCCGAGGCGCGGACGGGCGCCCGTTGCGGCGGGTGACCTACACGTTTCGCACCTCGAAGGCACGTCCCTCCAGGCCGTAACTCAGCCGGGGCGGTGCCCGTCTCTCGCCACCCGCGCGCGCGCCCACGACATGACCGCCGGTGTCGCACCCCGGTCGCCGGGGTGATGCACGCGCCAACGGGCAATATGGAGCTCATGATCGGCGTGGCCGGCTTTTCCGGAGGCAATGGCGTCGATGTCTCCGATGCCCGGCGCACGGTCGAGAGAAACGTCGTAGGGGCATGGGGCGCCAGCCGACTGGAGCTCGGCGCCGCAAACGGGGCAATTGGGCATGGGGGTGGGGAGTTAGGATTGAGGGGTCAGGAGTCAGGATCACGTATCCTCAATCCTAACTAACCCTATCTCGTCCCCTCTTCCGCCCCGAGCGGCTCCTGCCGAAAACTGTGCCGGAGGCCCTGGTGGCGTCCAACCAAGTAGTACCCCATCGCCAGGAGGGCGAGGGTATTCGCCACCAACACCGACCACCAGGGAAAGAGGTAGCTGGTGCCGGCGAAGAGCATGAACGTGAGCATGAAGAAGAAGAGCTCGAACACCACGCCGACCGCCACGAGAGCGAATCGCGCCAGCGCCGAAGTCATCGCCAGATGGAAGAGATGGGTCACGGCGATGCCGAATAGAATGAAGGCACCGACGTGGAGGAGAGTATACGCAATGAGCGGCCCGGTCTGAACCGGAGAGACCGCCGGATCGGTAATTCCGAAGAGCACCACCTGTCCGAGAATACTCGGCGTCGAAAGCGGCCGGCCCTGCGCAAAATCGGTGATCAGAAACCAGACCGCGACCGCCGCGGCACCCAGCCCTCCCGCAACGAGACCCTCCCGGAGCAGACTATGACCTTGACGAGGCATTGGCCCTCCTCGTGAATGGATGGGCAACAATGGGGAACGAGTCTTCCCCACGCAAGAGCCTGACTTCAGACCCCTTGGGAAAAAGGCGCATGAGCGCGACGTCTAAGTGACTATCGGCCATGTCCATCTGACCGTTTCCCGAGTCCCCGGAGCCCCTATGACACGCCCTCTTTCCTTTCTCCTCATCGTTGCCGCATCGGTCAGCATGTCGATTCCGGCCACTCCGGTGTACGGTCAGGGGGGCGCCGCCCCCCCGGCACGACCGGCGCCACCCCCTTTCGACAGGAAGGCGCCGCTCCCGCCCCTGAGCGGTGTCACCCGGGAGCGGGAGCTGTTGCTGGCAACCCTTGCCGCGCCGGCCTCCGTGTCCGACTTCGCCACGATCTGGGTGACGGGGCCCGGCGGCTACGAAGTGGCTCGGCAGGGAACGACCGGTTGGGGGTGCCTGGTCCAGCGCGGGTACAACGGTCGAGGGGCATTCCCGAGATGCGACTCACCTGAGCGGGTGGCCACGCTCTATCCGGTTTATTTCTTACTGGAGGAACTGCGAACCAAGAAGGGGTCGGCGGAAGACTATGAACGCGCCGTGGCGGATGGATACCGAAACGGCAAGTACCGGCAACCTCCGACGGGGGCGTTGTCTTACATGTACGCACAAGGGAGCATCAAGCCGCACGTGATGATCGCCCAGCCGTTCTGCGCCCACCAACACCTCGGCCTGGCCCACGACTCGCTGGTGCGCACCGCGACCACCGGGGTCGACGTGTTGGGGGCGGGCCGGCCAGACTGCGATCTGATCATCTGGACGCCGGACAGCACGCTCCGTAAGGTGCCGGCGCCCTGAGCGGCGGCCGGCCGGACGAGAACGACGAAACGCTCATCGAACGAGCGTTGGGCGGCGACGACCGGGCGTACCTCCTCCTGGTGCGCCGGCACGCGGAGCGCGTGCACCGGCTGGCCCTCCGCCTGACCGGCGATGCCGTCCGGGCGGATGACGTGACGCAAGATGCCTTCATTCGCCTGCACCGCGCCCTCCCCGGCTTCCGGGCCGACGCGACGCTCTCCACCTGGCTCCACACCGTCACGCTCAACCTCTGCCGGGATCTCGCCCGCCGGGACCGCCGCGACCCGACGGTGCCCATCATGGACGAAACCGGCGCGACCTGGGAAGGCCCCGACGGCGCCGACGCCGCGGAGGAGGCGGAGCGCCGGCGATGGCTCGAGCGCGCCGTATCCAGCCTCCCGGAGCCGATCCGGGAAGCGGTCGTGCTCCGGTATGTCGCCGGCCTCTCCTACGAGGCCATCGCCGACGTCGCGCGGTGTCCGATCGGATCGGCGGCCTCGAGAGTGCACCGTGGCCTGCGGCTGATGGCCAAGCACCTCACGCTTCACGGTCTGAACCAGGAGGACCTATGACGCATGAAGACGCTCTCGAACTGGCGGGCCGCGCCCTCGACGGCCCGCTGGCGGCCGCCGACCGCGCCGCGCTCGAGGCCCACCTGGCGGAATGCGCGCCGTGCCGCACGGAAACCGCGGCCCTGGCCGGAATCCATGCCGCCCTCTCCGCCTGGTCGGCGGCCCCATCCGGGGCGAACGGAGCGATCGAACGGGTGGTGGCGCGGGTCGGTGCGCGGCTGGCGGCGGCGGCGCTCATCGGG
>JABFSM010000100.1 GCA_013140635.1 Gemmatimonadales bacterium | reverse complement strand
GGCGCTCTGCAGCCGGACCAGCACGGCAAACCGCGCCCCGGCAAGATTCCGAATCGAGCGGAGCTCGGTACCCTGGGCGAGCTTACGGGCCCAGCGGAGGACTTCCTGCTCCTGGATCGAGTAGGCCTGCCCCGACTCCGAGCGCTCGGTGCCCTGGCCTGCCCCTCCCTTGTGCTGCTTTTGCTGCTGCGCCCGAAGGCGTTGCAAGTATTCGGGTTCCTGGCTCACACGCACACTCCCGCTGTCGGACCACGTTTCAAGGGACAGTAGGATAAGCGCCGGACGCTAGCGAACCAAGTGCAACCGATCCTGGCGCTTGAGGGCCCAGCGGGGCTTTCCGTCCAATCCGAAAATGAAGTCTTCCTCCATCGCCATTCTGACCGGTTGGCTGCCCCATTCCGCCACCGGGGTAGTGGCCTGCAGCTCGCTCGAGAACCACATTCCGGCCAGGATCGGGTGATCGCCCCGGCCCGGCACCCCCTCCTGATAGTCCCAGAGCCCGATGAGCGGGCCGGCGCCGTGGCCGTGCATCCCGATCGGGTGAGTGTAGATAGTGCCGTCGATCCGTTCGGCGCGCATCTTGGCGAGCGCGGCCCCAAGCACCTGGTTGCCGGTCAGGCCGGGCCGGATTTCCTCGAACAGGATGTCCTGGAGCCGGTTGGCGTTGGCGATCGCCTGCTTGAGCCCCGCCGGGGCGTCGGTCTCGCCATCGCGAAGCACATAGGCGTTGTGCTGCGTATCGGTATTGAGCCGGAGCGCCGTGATCCCGACGTCGCAGTGCAGCACGTCGCCTCGCTGAATCACCGGGTCGGCACCGAGCTGCTCCGCGGAAACGCCGCGCCGCTGCACCTCGATCGACGGCTGGAACCAGGTGCCGAGACCGAGATCGTTGATGCGCTGCCGCCAGAACCAGACCAGATCGCTGGTTCGAGTAACGCCGGGGGTGATGGTCCGGCTCGAGAACATCTCCTCGATCGTATCCCAGACCAGCCGGGTGAGGCGGGAATAGAACGCCTCTTCCTCCGGGAGCCGGGCCGCGACGAAATCGACCGCCAGCCCTTCCGCGGGCCGGAACCTCGAGGTCCACCGCGAACCGATCGCTTCACTCATCCCCTCGAATTCACCCGAGGATAGTCCGTCGGAAAACGCGAAGGTGCGCGACTTGTCGATCCCGATGACCCGCGGATTCCGTTCGGCAACGACCTTCTTGAGCACCTGCCACTGCTCGTCGCCCCAGAGTTCCGCCTGACGGCCGGCGACGGTCGCACCACCGGTGATCGGCTTGGTGCTGCGCACCGCCTCGAAGATGCCGCCCTGGGAAGTGCCGCCGAGGGCGATCCGCTCGACCCCCTTGGCCGAACCGCGGTCGAAGAAGACGTAGATGGTGCGGCGCCGCGCCGCGAAAGTCGTGGCGGAGACCATCGAGGTGAAGACCGGATCCTCGTTGTATTCCCGCATCGGCACGACCCACATGTCGATGCCGTACTTGCGCATGAGGCCGGGCAGAATCGCGTCCATCCGCTTCTGCAGCCACTGCTGCTGCACCTCGGCCTGTTCGCGGAGCGTACCGAACGGCCGGGCCGGGGCCTGCGCCCCGACTCCGGCCGCGACCCCGACCGCCGCCGCGGCGGCGAGGAAGGCTGTCCGCATTAGAACGGGCTGTAGGCCGGCGGGGTGACCTTGTTCAAACGGAGATACGGCACCGTCTGACCGAGGGTCCACGCAAAGTGGTCGATGAGCATCATCAGCCCCCGTGACCGGGTCAGCTTGTTACCGAAGAGGGTGATCTCAGCGTTGAGCTGGGCCTCGGTGAGTCCGCGGATCATGTCGGTGGCGTGGTCAATCGACTTGGTGGCGAAGTCGCGAAGGGCCGCCTTGTTCCTCCGGTAGACCGTCGAGTCTCCCATTGCCGGCACGCCGGCGAATGAGCCGGTCACAATGAAATGCGTGATGATTGCGTCGGAGCCGGAGGCATGCTCGATCTGCTCGGCAAAGGTCCGGACGCCGGGGGTCGGACGGAAGCCGAGCATCGAATCGGGCGCCGCGTCGATGTACTTGAGAATGAAGGCTTTCTGCGTCCCGAGGATGGCGATGAAGCCGTCCTTGGTGAGCATGGTCTGAGCCTGGGCGGGAGCGGCCGAGGCGGCGGAAACGACGACAAGGGCGGCAAGCGCCGCAAGACGGGGGTGACGCATAGAGTCTCCAAGAGAACGGATGCGCCGGCGGAGTGCCGACTGAGGGGGAAAGTGGCGCGTGGCGCCGCCACCGGCAAGCTCGTGGGGACGGGCCCGGAAAAGCTCTGCCCCGGTCATCGCGAGGCCCGCAGGGCCGAAGCGATCTCCGAGCTTCCCTACCGGGTTCCTCCGATCAATTCGAGATAGGCGCGGTCCCAGGCCGCCGGAATGCTCTCCCGCGCGGAATAGGGACCCGGTTGGTAGCGGCGGGACTTGATGCCGAGGTGGCTCTCCTCGGTGATCCGCCAATCTTGCCGGTTGGTGACGTCCCAAAAATCGATCGCATCTTGCGGGTTGAAATCGGCGCGACCGAAGGCCTCCGGATGAAAGAGCCACTCGCTCTCCACTCGCGTCTCGCCGGCACCGACCGGCCAAATCATGTAGTAGTTGACGTAGTCGGGCTGAATGCTGAGCAGCATGTTCGGCATGATGGAGTAGTAGAACGCCCGGCGCTTGTCCTCCTCCGAGAGGGAAGCGATCGGCCGTCCCGCGGCGGCCCCGCTCATCGTGACGCTCACCGCCGGCTCGGAGATCACCATGTAACCGCCGAGGAACTGGCCTTCGGTCAGGTCGTTGGCGCCGCTCTGATACGGCATTCGCGCGGAAAGCTCCGGGTGAATCACCGGGCAGTGGAGGCACTCGCTGTAGTTCTGGAAGACGAGCTTCCAGTTGGTGCGGACGTCGTAGGACACCTTGTGCCCCACCTTCAGGTCCGCCAGCCCGAACCGCGCAAAGCGCCCGATCAGCGCCTGGTGACTCTCCTCGAAGGGCACCGGGTTCGCGGCCAGGTTGACGAAGAGAAACCCTTCCCACTCGTGCAGCGCCGCCTGATGAAGCGGGTAGTCCGCTTTGTTGAATCCCTCCACCTCCTGCATGTGAGGCGCGCCGATCAGCCGGCCGTCGGTTCCATACGTCCAGGCGTGGTACTGACACTGAATCGTCTCGGAGAATTGGCCCGATTCCTGGGCGCAGAGCCGGGTGCCCCGATGCCGGCAGACGTTGAAGAAGGCGCGGAGGGCGCCGGCGCGGTCGCGGAGGAAGATGAGGCTTTCGCCGGCGATCGACCGGGTAAAGAAGTCGCCGGGTTGGGCCAGCCGGTCACTTCGACCCACGAGCACCCACTCGCGGGCAAAGATCCGGTCCTTCTCGAGAAGGAAGATCTCGTCGGAAACGTAGTATTCGCCGGGCATCGTCTTCGCGCCCTGCTGGAACGAACCGGTCGTGTGAACGAATGAGCTTGTCATCGGGCATTCTCCCGCAGCAAGGCCTTGGCGGCGAGCCATCCCGGCGCGCCGGCGATTCCACTTCCAGGATGGGAACCGGCGCCGCCGAGATACAATCCCTCGATCGGCGCGGCGTACTTCGAGGCGCTCGCCACCGGACGCATGAAGAGGATCTGGTCGAGCGTCATCTCGCCATGGGTGACGGCCCCTTCGGTCAGGAAGTATCGGGCGGCGATCTCGACGGGTGAAAGGACCGCGCGGTGCAGCACTCGGCCCGCAAACCCGGGGAGCGACTCCTCGATGACCCGGCCAACCCGGGCGGCCAGCTCTTCGGCCACGGCCGGCGTCCACTCCCCATCCCGCAAGGCAAAGGGGGTGAACTGGACATGGGCGACGGCGACATGCCTTCCCGCCGGAGCGAGATGGGGCCACCGCAGCGAAGGAAACTGGAGCTCGACGAAGGGTCGCTCCGAGGCTCGGCCGTACTTCGCGGCGTCGGCGGCGCGCTCGATCTGCTCGAGCGAACCGGCCAGCGTGAGCGCGCCGGCGTGCGCCTCGGGCGGCACCGATTCCAGAGCGAAGAGGACTTTGGAGCTGCTTCCCCGAAACTTGATGTTCCTAACGGCAAGCACGAACTCCGGGTCGAGCCAGACCGGGTCGACCATGCCGAGCAGCGTCCGGGCCGGATCGGCGGTGGAGAGCACTGCCTTGACGGCGATTTCCTCTCCGGTGGTGAGCACGACGCCGGCCACCCGGTCGTCCTTGATCGAGATCCTGACGACCTCCGCGCCGGTGCGGATTTCGGCCCCATATCGCCGAGCCGCCGTCGTGGCGGCTTCGACCAGCGCCCCCGGTCCCCCCTTCCAATAGCCTCGACCGCGTAATGCTCCGGCCTGGCCGCCGACCTGGTGGTGCAGCAGCACAAAGGCAGTGCCACCGGACCTCGGGCCCTGGCGAATGTCGAGGACACCCCCGGCGCCGACCGCGGCCTTGAGAGCTTCATGCTCGAAGGTGTCGTCGAGGAGTTCCTGGACCGACATCGGGATGGTCCGAAGCAGCGCCACCATGTCCCGCTTGCCCAGGCCGCGCAGTTTCCTCGCGACGCCGAGCAGCGGGAGCAGCTCGCCCAGCGTGCGCGCGTCGATATCGGGGGGCGGGAGTACGTAGAGCGCCTCCAGGAATCCGGCGAGCTTTGCCACCGTGGCGGTGAACGGGCCCCAAGCGGCAGCGTCCCGCGGGGAGTGGCGCCGGATGGTCTCCGCGGCCCGCCCGGCGTCGGGCGACAGGGAGAGCCACTCGCCGCCGCCGAGCGGCACCGACACCGTTGGATCGGGAGTGACGAGCTCGAGCCCGGTGAGCCCGAGCTCCCGGACGATAGGCGGCGGCACCCACCCGGCGT
>JABFSM010000113.1 GCA_013140635.1 Gemmatimonadales bacterium | reverse complement strand
CTCCTAGACCAGCAAGCGATGCTGTCCGCCGCCCTCGAGCTGCTGGAGCAGGGCATCGGCATTTTCGATTCCGACCTCGCAATGGTCGCCTGCAACGGACAGTTCCGGCGGTTGCGCGGTTATCCCGCCGAATTGTGCCTCCCAGGGGTCGCTCTCCGCGACTTGCTCCGATACAATGCGACGCGCGGCGATTTTGGGCCTGGCGAGATCGACAGCGAGATCGAGCGACGAATGGCGGAGATCTCGACCTTGCAGCGGCGCGAGGTCGAGCATCGGCTGGCCGACGGGCGGTGGGGGCTGGTGGCCCAGGCGCAGGGGGCGCCGCTCCTCGAAAGCTGCGCCTTCGCGGTCGTCGACGTGGAGACCACCGGCATGCGCGCCTCGGCCGACGACCGGATCACCGAAATCGCGGTCGTGCTGGTCCATGGCGAGCGCCGGGAGCTGCTCTTCGAGTCGCTCGTCAATCCCGGCCGGCCCATTCCGGCCATGATCAGTTCCATCACCGGGATCACCGAACCGATGGTGCGCGCCGCGCCGCGCTTCGACGAGGTGGCCGATCGGGTGCTGGAGGTCTTGGAGGGGAGGATCTTCGTGGCCCATAACGCGCGATTCGACTGGAGCTTCGTATCCGCCGAGGTGCGGCGGGCCCGCGCGCTGCGCCTCGAGGCGCCGAAGCTCTGTACCGTGCGACTGGCTCGGCGGCTGGTGCCGGCCGCGGAGTCGTGCGCGCTCGATGCCCTGAGCACCCGGTTTGCGCTCGAGAATCCCGCCCGCCACCGCGCCGCGGGCGATGCGCTCGTGACCGCGGAGCTGCTGCAGCGGTTGCTCGGATTGGCCCGCGAGGTGGGCGCGCGCACGCTGCCGGAACTCGAGGGGCTCCAAGGACCCCACCATCGGGCGGGGCGCCGGCGCCGGTAGATAGATTGCTTCGGTCGCTTCGCTCCCTCGCAATGACTCCCTGATGTCATTGCGAGGCCCCACAGGGGCCGAAGCAATCTCAGCGATCGCCACGGCCCTTCGGGCCTCGCGATGACTGAGCCGTCAGTACCGGGCCTCGCGATGACTGAGGCCGCCATTACATGGCCGAAAGAGAGCGTCGATGGCCCACCGGTTTGCGCTGGGAAACCTCACCTGTTACGCCCTCGAAGGGGGCCTGCAACGCTTGGACGGCGGCGCGATGTTCGGCGTCGTGCCCAAGCCACTCTGGTCGAAGCGGATCACGCCCGACGAGCGCAACCGCATTCCGCTCGCTATGCGGTGTCTCCTGATTGAGCACCCGGCCGGCCCGGTGCTCGTCGACACCGCTATCGGCGACAAGGAAGACACGAAGTTCATCGATATCTACGGGATCGAAGGAACGGCGCCTGATGGCCGCACCAGACTCGAGGCGTCGCTCGCGGAGGTCGGTGTGGCTCCGGAGGAGATTCGCTGGGTCATCAACACCCACCTTCACTTCGACCATGCGGGCGGCAACACGCGGCGAGGCGGAGAAGGCGCGGTCCCGACTTTCCCGAACGCGACCTACCTGGTGCAGGGTGGAGACCTCGAGTTTGCCCGGCATCCGAACGAGCGCACCCGGGCCTCCTACCTGCCGCACAACTTCGAGCCGATCGCCGTGGCGGGGCGCTGGAAGCTTCTCGCCGGTGATGGCGAGGTCCTGCCCGGCATTTCCGTGCGGGTTACGCCTGGGCATGTGCCGTGGCATCAGGGCGTCTTGATCCGGAGCGGGGCGGAGGCCCTCTTCTTCGTCGGCGACCTGATTCCGACACGCCACCACCTCCCCCTGCCGTGGATCATGGGATACGACTTGGAGCCGCTCCGGACCCTCGAATCGAAGCGGGCTCTGCTGAAACAAGCGCTCCTGGAGCAGTGGTGGCTCTTCTTCGAGCACGACGCGGACGTGGCGATGGGGCGGTTGAGTGAAGGGGAGAAGGGGGTGGAGTTGGTCGAGCAGGTGAGGGTGTAAGAGCGGTCGCTATTCGATGCTCGCTACTCGCTATTCGCTATTCGCTATTCGCTATTCGCCAAGATCTTCAGCGAATAGCGAGCAGCGAATAGCGAATAGCGCTACTGCCACGGATCCCCGCCATTCGATTCCATCTGCCTGCGCACCATGCGGTAGTACTCTCCGCGCGCGGCCATGAGTTCGTCGTGGGACCCCCGTTCCGTCACCCGTCCCTCCTCCATCAACAGGATCAGGTTCGCTCGGCGAATAGTCGAGAGCCGATGGGCGATCATGAAGGTCGTTCGTCCGGCGAGCAACGTGGCCATCGATCCCTGAATGAGCTGCTCGCTCTCGGTATCGAGATTGCTGGTCGCTTCGTCGAGGATCAGGATCTGCGGCGAGGCCAGAATGGCGCGGGCAATGGCCAGCCGCTGCTGCTGCCCCCCGGAGAGCTTGACCCCCCGTTCACCGACGAAGGTCTGATAACCCTCCGGCAGCTTCTCGATGAACTCGTGGGCGTTGGCCCGCCGCGCGGCATCCTCGATCTCGGCATCCGTGGCGGCGTGCCGCCCATACGCGATGTTGTCCCGCACCGAGCCGTCGAAGAGGAAGACCTCTTGCTGGACGATTGCCAGGAGGTCACGAAAGGCGCGCAGGCGAAATTCCTTGATGTCTCGGCCGTTGAGCAAGATCCGGCCGGCGGTCGGGTCGTGAAAGCGGGCGACGAGGTCGGTGACCGTGGTCTTACCCGCGCCACTTCGGCCAACCAGCGCCACCACCGATCCCCCCGGCACCGTCACGTCGAATTCTCGGACGACCGGGCTCCCCTCACGGTACTCGAACGCGACATGCTCGAACCGGATCTCCTTCACCGCCTCCGGCGTTTCCGCCGCGTCGGGACGATCGGGTTTGTCGTCCGGCATGGCCAGGACATCGAAGACCCGCTCCATCGCCGCGAGAGAACGCTGCAGCTCCGAGAACGAATTGACGATGTTCCACACCGGATTCATCAGCAGGAAGGTGTACCACTGGAAGGCCATGATGTCGCCGATCGAGGCGCGCCCGATCACGTTCAGAAAGCCGCCGTACCAGACGATCACCACGTTGACTCCGGCCACCAGAAGGCCCCAGGAGGTCCAGAGGATCAGCTCGCGCCGGTGCGCGAACAGCTCCTTCCGGAGCACCGTGTGCCGCCCCCGCATGTAGTCGAGGAGCTCCTGGATTTCCCGCCCGAAGGCTCGAACGACCCGAATCCCCGAAAAGGTCTCGCCGACCCGTCCGTCGATCTGCTCGACGTCTTTCCGCACCACGCGATAGATCGGGCGGATGCGCCTCGAAAAGGTGAAGCTCATCAACATGGCGCCGGGAATGACCGCCATCGCCATGAGCGCGAGGCGCCAGTTCAGCGTGAGCAGCACCACGATGGCGATGACGAGCCGGACGACCGAGAGCGCGGGCGAGATGATCGCCATTTGCAGCAGACCGGTCGTCGTTTCCACATCGCCCGTCAGGCGCGAGAGAATCCCTCCGGTCTTCATCTCCCAGAGCCTGGGCAGCGGCAGGTGCAGCAGGCGGTCGAAGAGCGAACGGCGGAGAGCGAGCATGACGCGGACATTCAGCAGCCGCTGGCGGTAGTCTTTGGCCACGCCGAGCAGGTTGGATAGGACGATCACGCCGACAAAGACCGCGCCGGCCAGATGGAGGCGCGACAATCGGGCGGCGCGGTCGAGCGCATCGTTGAGCAGCACCCGGTCGATGATGAACCGCATGAAGAGCGGTTCGATCATCTGCAGGCCCGCTACCAGCAGCGCAAAGAGAAACACCGCCGCCACCGCAAAGCGGTGGGGCCGAAGCCAGCGGAGATACTCGCGGACGTACTCGCGCCGCTTCCCACGGCCCTTGTCGGGAGCCTCGGGGGATGGGGAGTCCTCGCCCTGGTCCTTAGGGTCGTCGAGGCGGCGGTGCTTGTAGTCTTCGACGAAGCCGCGGTATCGTTGCCGCGACGAACGGCGGTGGTCGTTGCTCACGGGTAGAGCCTAGACGCGCCGGGGAGGCGCGTCAACTTGGCTCAAGTGCTGGGCCCACCATTTTCGGCCCCGTTCCGATGTCCACGCATCGGCGCCCTCGATCTCGGCCAGGCGCCGGGACAATTCCCGGGCCGACTGCGGCCGGTCCGCCGGGTCCTTTGCCAGACAGGAGAGCACGAGGCGGTCGAGTTCCGGCGGAATCGGTTGACTGGTCCGGGACGAGGGGGCCGGAGGCGCCGTCTGGATATGATGCATGAGCAGCGCGACAGGGCTTGGAGCATCGAAGACCAACTCGCCGGTCAGCAACCAGTAGGCCACACACCCCGTCGCGTAGATGTCGGCCCGTCCATCGAGCGATTCCTCGCCCATCGCCTGCTCCGGGGCGATGAACGCCGGGGTCCCCTGCACGGCGTTGTCGCCGGTGAGCGCGGCGGCGCCGCCCGCGATCTCCCGCGCGCCCTTCACGATGCCGAAGTCCAGGACCTTGACGAAGTCGTAGTCCTCGCCATAACGGCAGAGGAAGATATTCGCCGGCTTGATGTCCCGGTGCACCAGCCCCCGCGACTCCGCCTCGCTCAGCGAGTGGCAGATCTGGCGGAGGAGGTGAACCGCCCGCGCGGGAGGCACCGGACCGAACCGGCGGACCAGCGCGTCGGCGTCCACCCCGTCGAGCAGCTCCATCACGTAGTAGAACGATCCGTCGTCGGCGACACCGAAGTCGAAGAGGTCGACGGTATGCGGCGACCGGAGGCTGGCGATCGCCTGTGCCTCCCGGCCGAAGCGCGCGACCGCGTCCTGGTTGGCGGTAAGGAAGGGCCGGATGATCTTGATCGCGGCCGGCCGGGCAAGGAGCCGGTGGCGCGCCCGCCAGACCTCCCCCATGCCGCCC
>JABFSM010000007.1 GCA_013140635.1 Gemmatimonadales bacterium | reverse complement strand
CGGTGAGGGAGGCGCCGCCACGTTGCAGGCGGCCGAACCGGCGTCGGCAAGCCCATCGCCCGGAATCGACTCGAACTTCCAGTCGTAGCTCTCGGCGTGGAGGGTCAGCTTCAACACCCCGAACGAGGTGTTATCCCGAAGCTCGCTGTTGGCACGAATGGTGGAAAAGCCATCGTGTTCTTTCCCTCCGGTACCGACGACAAACTCCCGGATTCCCCGAGCGTTGTCGAGGACGCCCGCGGCGGTCTGGGGGGCAAAACGTTCGAACTCATGGTCGTGCCCCGACAACACGAGCTCCGCACCGAAATCGTAGAGCGCCTGCCAGATCGCCTGCATCGACGAATTGTTCCCGTGCCCGCCCGAACTGAACCTCGGATGATGCCAGTAGGCGAGGGTACATGCGGCGGGGTTGGCGGCGAGATCGGCCCGCAGCCATTGCTCCTGGGGGGACCCCGCGCCGCAGCCGCCGATTGAACTGCAGTTGCTGTTGATAGCGATCAGATGCCAGGCACCCACATTGAAGCTGTAGTACCCCTTTGTCCGGTCACCGGCCCGTCCCGTGGCCACGCCAACACCATTGAAATAGTCGAAGTATCCCTTGGCGCCTGCCGTCTGGTATTCGTGATTGCCGGCCGCCGGATATGTAATGGCCTTGTGGACCCCCCACGTCGGCCCATAGCGCGTGTTGAAGTCGGACAGGGTTGCGTTCTCATATTGAATGTCGCCAAGGAGCAGTACTGCCGCAGGACTGAGGGTACCGATCAGCGAGGCAACCTCCGCATGCCGGCATGGCAACCCGGCCGGCGTCCCGGTTCCACACACGATATCCCCCGCCGCCACGACAGTCGGATCCTCACCGACGGCTGCCAACGCGGCCTGAGCGCCGCCATCGCGCGGACCGGTGGGATCCTTGACCCGGGCGCAACTCCAGAACCCGAGGAGCGAGAGAGCCAATGTTGACGTAAGGACGATCGTACGGGTCCGGGCCATATTATTGATGTCTCCAGGGGGATTGCCGATCAAAGTACCTCCTGAACGCCGCCGAGGCCACCAGAGGGTTGGACCGGGACCGGCGTTTCAGGCGTGAAACAGTAGGCCGAAACGGACCGCGGCAACCATCGGCGGGAGTTAGGCATCCTACCGAAAGACCCCGAACCGGAGCGAATGGCGGTGCGCATCCTTCGTACATTCTCCCTGCTTGCTTTT
The DNA here is from genome assembly GCA_013140635.1 of Gemmatimonadales bacterium. Classification (GTDB taxonomy): domain Bacteria; phylum Gemmatimonadota; class Gemmatimonadetes; order Gemmatimonadales; family GWC2-71-9; genus JABFSM01. The sequence continues at coordinate 3,677 of JABFSM010000007.1, read as the reverse complement.
GCGGTCGCCTGCGCGACACCGCTTGCCACTGCCCAGAAGCGTCAGCGGGACGTAATTACGCGGGCGGAAATCGACGCATCTCCGACGGTAACGGCGATCGATCTGATCCGCCGCCTGCATCCCGAATGGCTGCGCCCAAGGGTGAGCAGCATTCGGGGGGGCAGCCCGGTGCAGTTCTACCTCAACGGCGCTCGCCAGAACGACAACTCCTTCCTTCGGAATCTCGATGTGAAAACGATCGAGGAAATCCGGCATTTGGATGGGCCGGAAGCCGAGAGCCGGTTTGGGCAGAATCACACCTCAGGGGCCATCATGGTCCAGCTCCAGAACATCGGCGGCGTCAAGATCCCTCCTCCCCCAAAGAAGGATCCGACCCCCTAAGCTCCGGAAGTTCCACTTCGAAACCTCCCCCCATGCGGGGCCGTAGGTTGGCCACGCATGGGATTCTCATTTCTGCTTGGCCTCGCGCTCATTCAATCCGCCCCAGGCGCCCAAACCGGCGTCCCTGCCGATAGTTACGCCGATTCTGCCACCCGGACCCTGGTTCAGCGCACCCGGGCTGCCCGAGACCGGAACGAGCGGCTTGTTACCTCGTACACCGCCTCCGTCACCCAGCGAATGGGAGCCGGTATCCGGGCCCTTTCCCGAGACCGGATGCTCTTCCATCAGGAGCTCGCAGCGAAGATCTCCTGGAAGCGAGACGGCAAGAGCACCATCGAGGTCACCGGGGCGCGCCAGGCCATCCCGGTGGCGATGAGGAAGGATCAGGTTCCCGGCGACCTGGACGCGAGCGTCCGCTGGCTCGTGATCAACCCCGCCGAGGATTACCTCGGCATGATCGGCACCGACAGCGACGGGTTCGTGTATCCCCTCAAGGAGGGGGGTGAGCTCGACTATCGCTTCGCTATCGGAGATACCAGCATCATCACCCTGCAGAGCGGCAAGCGAATCCGGCTGGTCGAGCTCGAGGTCACCCCTCGCCGGTCCGAATGGCGCCTGATGTCCGGAAGCCTCTGGTTCGACGCCGATACCTACGGCCTCGTCCGCGCCCTCTTCCGTCCGGCCCGCCCCTACGAGTTGCAGCGCGATATGGAGGATAACGACCGCGAGGACCTCCCCTCGTGGGTCAATGCCACCGGCGAGATCAAGTACATCACGATGGAGTACGCGCTCCACAACGAGCGCTGGTGGATGCTTCGGTACGCGGCGCTCGATGCGGTCGGCAATGTCGGTTCGTGGCTCGGGATCCCGCTCAAGTTCGAACGGACCTACGACGACTATGAGGTGGAAGGAGGCACCCCTCCACCGCCCGGAAGCCGCTTTCGGCCCGCGGGCACCGTTCGCCGCGACACAACTGGCCGAATCGAATACGACTCGGAGGCCGCCATCGCGGCGCGCCGAGCGCGCCGGGCCGCGTTCAACGTATGCATCGATAAGGCGGGGTCTCGGGAAGAGTCGGAGGCCTGCCGGCGCCGGCGGTGGCGGAATCCAGACACGACGCTCACGGTAATCGTCCCTGACGACACCCTCTCGCTTCTCACCAGCCCGACGCTTGGGCCGCCGATCCTCGAAATGGGCGACCTGATCTCGGATTCGGAGATCAAGGGACTCGCCGACATGTTCAAGCAGTTGCCCGGGGCCCCGATCGCCAGCCGCGTCGAACTGCCCAAGGGCTTCAACGCGGTGCTCCGCAACGCTCGGTACAACCGTGTCGAAGCGCTCTCGCTCGGACTGAACGGCTCCCTCAAGAGGGGGAGCTTTACGCTCGACGGGCTCGGCCGCATCGGAGTGGCGGACGGCGTGCCCAACGGCGAACTGGGCATGTCCCTTTCCGGCGGAAGCAGCCGCTTCCGGCTCGGCGGGTACCGGCGGCTTGCCGCGGTGAACCCCGACACCAAGCCGTTCGGCGCCGTGAACAGCGTTTGGGGGGTGATCGCCCAGCGCGACGACGGCGACTACTTCCGCTCCCTCGGTGTCGAGCTGACCGGCCAGAATACCCTGTCGGGAGGGTGGAGCTGGCGCCTCTTCGCCGAAAACCAGAAGGCCGCCTTCGTCGAGACCGACTTCAGCATTCCCCATCTCTTCAACGGCGACAATCACTTCCGTTCGAATGTCGTGGCGGACCGGGCGGACCAGATCGGGGCGTCGTTCACCCTTCGTGGGAATCACCCCCTTTCGCGCACCATTCAGATCGGGGGCGAAACGACCTTCGAGGCGCAAACGGGAGACTTCGAGTTCGGCCGCGGGAGTGCCACGGTGCGCGCCATTGTGACGCCACGGGCGCTCTTGGCTGTGGCGCTCGAGGCCTCCGCCGGCACCAGCCGCGGCACCGTGCCCACTCAAGGACGGTTCTATCTCGGCGGCCCCGCCACCCTCCGCGGCTACGACGGCGCGGTCACGTCAGGCGAATCGTATTGGCGGGCGCGGGCCGAAGTGGGCAACGCCTTTCCCGGGTTCCGGCTTGCGATATTCAGCGACTTGGGCTGGGCGGGAGAGCGGTCGGCGTTTCGGAGCGGAAAGCCTCTGCTCGGCAGCGGCGTCGGGGTGAGCCTCCTCGACGGCCTGGTCCGGCTCGATCTTGCGCGGGCGATGCGCGGAACCAAGGGGTGGCGGTTTGACTTGTATTTTGATGGAAGGCTGTAGGAGAAACACGATGCGCCGGCTCATCGCCGGCGCATCGCAGTTGCCCCTCCTGGGCTCGAACCAGGACTCTCCTGATCCAGAGTCAGGCGTGTTGCCAGTTACACCAAGGGGCAATTTTTATGGAGCTGAGGGGGATCGAACCCCTGACCTCTGCAGTGCGATTGCAGCGCTCTCCCAGCTGAGCTACAGCCCCGTTCGGCGCGGTAAGCTAATCGTCGCCTGGAGCCCCGGCCAGACCTCTCAGTCTCGGCGGAACCCCAGGCGAACGATACCCCAAAAACGCAGGGAGCGGTGAGCAGCTGACCGGGCGGGGGGTCGTAGACCTATGCCTCGCCCAACTCAACTGTCACCGCTCTGAACTGCGTGCAATATACCTTTGCAGAACCCGTGCCCGCCACTTATGAATCCGTAACTCCTCGCTCTCCCACGGGTTCCCAGGAACGGTCGCATGCGTAAGTGATTGTTTGGTATACCTTTATGTCTCAGTTCTGCAACGATGGCCCCATAGGGCCCGACCCAGTCAACCTCGCCCAACCGGCGGCCATTGTAGACGCGCCACAGCATCTCCCTAGAAGCTCCCCCCCAAGAGAACGGCGTTCCCGAAGAGGGGCAACAACCCCCGCCAGAGATCGCGAAAGTTCGGATCCCCGGCAAAGGCGATGATCCGCCCGGCGCCCACGTTTTCAGTCCAGAGATAGGGCGTCTCGGCCAGGCGTCCCGGTGCCTCAGGCCACAGGTACCCCGCCACCCGAAGGCGGCCGGCCGGAGCATATCGCGCGACCACCTCTCCCGGACGGATGTTCCTCGGCACGTTGAGGGCAAATGGTCCATTCACCATCACGGGGAACTCCGTGTCGCGGATTCCAGCCATGAGGGGGCTCAAGGTGTCGGCCACCACACGCACGATGGCGCCCGGGACATCGACCGGAAGTGGGGCCATCCCGCCCGGGCCGGCGGAATCGGTCCGCTGACGGAGCCGGGTTAGGCCGACCGACTCGCGCACCAGCCAACCCGTGGCCCCTTCGAGCGTGATG
>JABFSM010000002.1 GCA_013140635.1 Gemmatimonadales bacterium | reverse complement strand
GATCACGAGAGCGCCGCGCCCACCACCGCCTCGTCGTTCCGTTCCACGCAGCCCGGCCTCACGCGCCTAGTGCTCAGCGACATTCACCTCGACGCCCGCGCCCTCGTCTGCCTAGCGGTACTGGCGATCGGCAGCGGTATCGCGGTGGCCGTTGGGCCGGCGTTCGCGGCCGCGCGCGCCTCGGCGGCCGACGCCATGCGGCGCGGCACGGTCGTCACCCCCGTCTTTGCCGGGCTCCGCCGCCTCACCGGGCGCGGCGCTCTCGTGATCGCGGAAATCGCCCTCGCCGTCATGTTGATGGTGGCCTCCGTCCTCACGATCAAGAGTCTCGGCCGCCTGCTCGCCACCGACGCCGGCTACGATCCGGACAACGTGTTGACGGTCCGGATCGCGCTGTCGCCGCGCCGGACGCCCGGCGATTCGGCGGCGCGGGTCTGGCGCGACGTCCTCGACCGGGTGCGCGCCCTTCCGGGCGTATCGTCGGCGGCCATCGGCACCTGTTCGCCGCTCGGGGATCATTGCGAAGGCACGGACATCTCTCTCGCCGGCCGCAACGGCACCTTCCACGTCTCGTATCACGTGGTTGGTCCCGAGTACTTCAAGACGCTGCGGACACCGTTGGTGCAGGGACGGGACTTTAGCGACCAGGATCGAGCCGGCGCTCCCCAGGTGCTCATCGTCAACCAGACCGCCGCGCGGACCATCTGGGGCGGGGCGGATCCGTTACGCACGCCGGTGGGGAGCGGCGACGAGGCCACCCAGGTGGTCGGTGTCGTCGGCGACGCGCGTTACGAAGATCTCGAGGCGGCGCCGGCGCCCGCCATCTTCGCTCCCTTCACGCAGTCGAGCCGATCGCGCGCGATGCTCTTCGTTCGCGCCACCGGCGATCCGTCATCGCTCGCGGCCTCGGTCCGCAGCGCAATCCGCGCCGCCGACCGCAACCACGCGGTCAGCGACATTCGGACCCTCCGGCAACGGGTCCACGAGGTGACGGCGCGGAGCCGCTTCAGCACGCAAGTGCTCGGACTCTTCGCGGCCCTCGCCGTCACGCTCGCCGCGATCGGCATCTACGGCGTCTTGGCCCTGGCGGTGGCGCAGCGCACCCGCGAGCTCGGCGTGCGGCTGGCGGTCGGGGCGGACCGGTCCACGCTGCTCATGATGGTCCTCCGCCAAGCGCTGGGGCTGGCCGCCGCCGGGGCGCTGGCCGGGTTTGCGGGGGTGTTTGCCGCCTCGAAGCTCCTGGGCACCGTGCTCTATGGGGTCCGCGCCGTGGACCTGCCGGCCTTCGCCGCGAGCGCCGCGGTGCTGGCCCTCGCGGTCGTCGGCGCGGCGTCCGTACCGGCGCTCCGTGCCACGCGAATCAGCCCGCTCGAGGCTTTGCGCAGCGAATAGAGGCGCCTAACGCCCCGTGGCCCGTCGCAGCGGCATGACGCAGCGGAATCCGGTGCGATTCAAGTCGGGCCGTTCGGCGGCCGGGGCGAGATATCCTCGGTACGTCGGGGTGGCAATGGAGTCGGGCGAGTCGTAGGCGCCGCCACGAATCACGAAATACTGGGAAACGTTGGGAATCGACTCCCCACCCGGATAGGCCCCCATCGGCGTGCTGGTCCATTCCCACACGTTGCCGACCATATCCTTGACGCCCTCGGGGGTGACGCCGCCCGGGTGGCTCCCCCCGCGCGAAGGGGCGCGGCGCAGGGCCGATTCGGTGTTCGCCGCCCCGGAGGCCCATGCGTTGCCCCACGGAAAGAGCCGTCCGCCGAGTCCGCGCGCTGCGGCTTCCCACTCCACTTCGGTCGGCAGCCGTCCCGCGGGGGGGTGGCGCCAGGCGCAGTAGTCCATCGCCTCCTGATGGCGCACGCCGGTGACCGGGAGCGCCGAATCGGGCGGGACGATCCACGGCGCCGCCGCATGACCCGCCGCCACGAACTCCGCGTACTGGCCGACCGTCACCTCCGCCACGTCGATGGCAAAGGTGTCGACCCCGACCCGGTGTGCCGGGCGGGAGCGCGGCAACCCGGCATCGCTCCCGATGGTGTAGCTCCCCCCCTCGATGACGACCATGCCGGGATCGACCGGTAGGACGACCACCGGCTCCTTTCGGGCCAAGATCGCTACCGCCGCGCCGATGAGCACGACGCCCAGGCCGGCGCCGGCGACGAGGGTCCGCCGCGACGACATCCGCCGCTGCTTCCGGGCCGCGAGCTCCATGGTGGCCCGCATACCCGCCGCCGGCGTCGCGCCGCCGAGCGCCCTAACGATGTCACCGCCGCTCTGGAAGCGGGCGTTGCGATCCTGCGCCAGCATGGTGTCGACGATCTCACCGAGCTCCTCCGGTACATCCGGCCGCAGCTTCCGGAGCGAGGGCGGCGGCTCGCTGACCCGCTTCATGAGCACGACCGTCGGGGTCGGCCCGCTGAACGGCGGCACTCCCGCCAGCATCTCGTAGGCCACGATGCCGAGCGCATAGAGGTCCGCCATGTGATCGGTGGGTTCGCCGGTGACCTGCTCGGGGCTCATGTAGGTCGGGGTGCCGACCAGCATGCCCGTGGCGGTGAGCGACCCCCCGTCCTGGGTGCGCGCGATGCCGAAGTCGGTCACCAAGCTGCGGCCGGTTTCGGCCTGCAGCAACACGTTGTGCGGCTTGATGTCCCGGTGAACGACCCCGCGTTTGTGGGCATAGTCGAGGGCGCTCGCGACCTCGGCCAGAATCCTGGCCGCCTCGTCGACCGGCAGCTTCCCCTCCCGCTCGATCCGGTCCGCCAGGCTCCCGCCCTCGATGCACTCCATCGCCAGGTAGAGGAGGTCGTCCTTCTGGCCGATGAAGTGCAGGGGAACGATGTGGGGGTGGCTCAATTGGGCCACCGTTTCCGCCTCACGGCGGAAGCGCTCCAGCACCGTCTTGGAGGTGATCAGATCGGGGGAAAGAACCTTGACCGCGAGCTTGCGCTTGAGGTTTCGGTCGAGCACCAGGTACACGACCGCGAAGCCGCCGGCGCCGAGCGGTTTCCGCACCTCGTAGCTCTCGCCGAGCGCCTCCTGGAGACGGGCGGAGAGCTCGTCGACCGGGGGCTCGGTCATGCCCGAGTGACGTGGCTCGAGCCGTCCTTGGTATCGCGCACTTCCCAACCATGCGACTTGAGGAGGTCGCGAATGCGGTCGGCGTCCTTGAAGTCGCGCCGGCTCTTTGCGGCCCCGCGCCGCCGCGCCCAGGCGAGGGCCCAGGCCGACTGGGCGTCGGCTTCGATGGGAGGTGCTTCCGCGAGTTCATCTTCGATGGCCGCGTCGGCCCCCACACCCAAAACAGTCGCCGGCCCTCTGGCCTGGCCCACCGACACCGCGTATATGGCGCCCTGCGTCGCCACATCGAGTACCCTATCGGTACGACCCCAAGACTCGAGGGCCCTCGGCCCCGGCTTCTCCCCCTGATCGAGGAGCCGGTTGCCCGCGGTTACGAATTCGAAGACCGCCGCCACCGCCCGCGGGGCGTTGAGGTCATCATCCAACGCCGCCGTAAAGTCCGCCGAGAGACGCTCCGCCGCGGCCAAGAATCCGGCACCGTCGGCCGGAGCGCCCGCGGCCTCAAGCCTCCGCGCAAATTCACCGAGCCGCCGAGAGCCTTCCCGCGCCGCCGCCAGTGCATGGTCCGTCAGGTCGAGCCGCTGGCGGTAGTGGGTCTGATAGACGAGGAGGCGGATGGCGCCCGGTTCGACCCCGTCGGTGCGCAGGTCTCTCGGCGTCGTGATGTTGCCGAAGCGCTTGGACATCTTCGTCCCGCGCACGTTCAGGAATTCGGCATGCATCCAGACTTTCGCAAAGTCGGGTTCGCCGGTAAAGGCGCAGCTCTGCGCGATCTCGTCCTCGTGGTGCGGAAAGATCAGATCCACGCCGCCGGTGTGGATGTCGAGGACCTTGGCTCCGTAGCGCCGCCCGATCAGCTCCAGGGCCATGGCGGAGCACTCGAGATGCCAGCCCGGCCTGCCGCGGCCGAACGGCGCGTCCCATGCGGCCGCCACCGCCTCGTCCTCCGGCTTCGCGGCCTTCCAGAGCACGAAGTCCTGGGCGTTTTCCTTGTCGTATTCATCGCTGCTGATCCGTCCGCTCGCCCCGGCCTTGAGCTCCCGCTTGTCGAGCTGCGAGAGCCGCCCGTAGGCGGGAAACTTCGCGATCGAGAAATAGACCGATCCATCCTCCCCCCGGTATGCGGCGCCGTTGGCGAGCAGCCCTTCGACCAGCCGGATCATCGGCGCGACGAACTCCGTGGCGCGCGGATATTCGTGGGCCGGCGTTATGCGCAGGTAGTCGCGGTCCTCGTTGAATGCCACGACGAAGGGCGCCACCAAGTCGGCGATCGTCACCCCCTGCTTCCCCGCCTCCTTGATGATCCGGTCGTCGACATCGGTCAGATTCATGATGTGGAAGACGTCAAACCCGGAGGCTTCGAGCCAGCGCCGCAACAAATCCACGAACAGGAAGGTCCGGAAGTTCCCGATATGGGCGTAGTTCCAGACCGTGGGGCCGCAGGAGTAGAGGGTCACCCGCGGCGGCGCGAGCGGCGCGAAGGGCTCCTGGCGCCGGGTGAGGGTGTTATGAAGCGTGAGCGTCATGCGCCCTCCGCGGGAGAGAAGGCGCCATGGTGCCGCACATGGACCGTGCGCTGCGGATAGGGAATCTCCACCCCCTCCGTATCGAGCCGGTTCTTGAGGCGGCGGCGAAACTCCCGCGCCGATTCCCATTGGGCCCCCGGCACCGTGCGAACCACCGTACGGATCACGACCCCATTCTCGGCGAGCTCCTCGACACCCAACACTTCCGATTCTCCCTCGAAACGGGCCCGCCAGGCCGGATCCTCCCGAAAACGCCGGAGCTCATCCTTGACGATGCCGATGGCCCGGTCAAGGTCGCTCCCGTAGCCGACGGTCACCTCCACGACGGCGCGCGACCAGCTGCGCGTCAGGTTGCTGACCGTGGTGATCTGCCCGTTGGGGATGACGTGGAGGGTGCCGCGAAGATCCCGCAGCATCACGACCCGTAGGGTCATCCGTTCGACCACCCCGCTCTTGCCCGCGGCCTCGATGACATCTCCGACGGCAAACTGGTTTTCCACGAGCACGAAGAAGCCGGCGATGATGTCTTTCACCAGGCTCTGCGACCCGAAGGAGATGGCCAGCCCGAAGATGCCGGCCCCGGCCAGGAGAGGAGCGATGGCGATGAACTGGCCCGCCGTGGCCAGGAGGGCGAACGCCACGATGAGAATCCGCCCGACGCTTCGCACCAATTGGGCGACGGTGTGCCCGCGCTTTTCCGCCGCGGTCATCGTGGTGTCGTCGCCGTCGTCGACCGACTTCACGATCCGCGAGGCGATCCGCCTCACGACCTGATAGGCGACCCACGCGGCAAGCCAGATGGCCGCGACCCTGATCAGTTGGGCGAGGACCAGTCCCCGACTGGTCCCGAAAGACTCGGCGATTCGGCCGAATATGTCGCCGACGATTTCGTTCTGAGGCACGGCGGAACTCGCCTGGGTCGAGGGGAGGGTCTCGGGAAACTAGGCCGCCCCGCTCGGCGGCGTCAACCGGAGGGGAGGCGGGTCAGAATGCGCGTGGCCCGGGCGGTAACCCCCAGGCGGAGACAGAGTGAGAGGATTTCTTCGGGGGCATATTCCCCCAAGGGAAAGTCGAGGCCGATCGGTGTGCTGGTGAGGGTCGGAAATGCCGCCCGAAGCTCGACGAGGGCGGTGGGTGGAGCCTCGGGATAGAAGAGCCGGAGAATCGGCGCGGCGATCGGCATGCCGCCATGATGGCATGGGACGCTCGGAGGATCGGCACCGATCCCACCGGAGCCGGGTCAAGATTACCCGATCCCTACCAGGCGACTCGGCCCCCAAGCGCGATCGTCAAGAGCACCCGCTGACCACCGGCGCCCCGTGTCATGAACGAGCGATGGGCGCGAACCTCCGCAACCGCCGAGAATCGCCGATCGGGCGTGCCCGCGGTCACTCCCCCGCCGGCATTCAGCGTGAAGTAGTGATCGTCGCCGGCCCATTGCGGATACGCCGGGAAGGGATTGCCTGGAGGAAGTTGGACAGTGACCGTCCGATCCCAGAAGTAGGCCCCACCGCCGGCCGCCGCGTGAGGACGGAGGCGTCCCCCGGCAAGCTCCCACCGGGTCACCCCACCCACCGAGAGCACACGGCGGTGATCGCCGTGGAAGTAGCCGAACTCCGGTCCCATCGAAAACCGGCCGACCACGAAAGAGAGATCGGCGTTGAATCCCGCCATCCCATCCTTGCCCGGCGGCGGATAGTCCGGGCTCCACCCCGGGCCATTGGGGACGGCCGGGGCGTAGGCACCGGCGCCAAGAACGGTGACCTGGCCGGTCCGCCACTGCGCGGCCGCGGGCCGCACCGCCCCCAGCACGAGGAATCCGAAAAGGAGTCTTGCGGTCATGGATACACCCGCGTCCATTTCGGGAATGCAGTTCCGATCACGCCCCCCACGAACCCTCCTCCCGCCGCAAAGACCGGAATCGTGATCAGGAAGGGCCGGGCACCCCGGCAATCGTCGGTCTCGCAGACGGCGTTGATGATCCAGCCAAAGAAGAGGCCCGCCGCGACCCCGGTCATCCCGCCGATGACCGCCCCGACGCGAGTCTGCCGGCCCCGCAGCTCGAGCATCGTGATCTGACCGACGGGGATGGTTCGGATAGCTCCGCTCCGGGTCGATAGCCCGAGGCGCCCCTCTCCGATCGAAAGGACTCGTCCAGTCTGACCGGCCTCCGGCCCGGAGGTCACCCGAACGATCGTTCCCGGACGGAGAGAATCGAGGACCGGTATCGAGGCCCCCTGCGCGAACAGACATGGGGTGCCCGCAAACGAGAGGCACCATAGGGCGCGGAGTTGCTTCGTTTCGATGTGCACGGAGGAATCGTAGCACCGGGCTGTGACTTCGCCGTGACCCACTCCCCCGGGGGGGACAACCCCGGGGGAGGAGCCGGCCGACGCCGCGCTACTTGACCGCGACCTTGGTCTTCGGAGCCTGTTCCAGCTTGGGCAGCCTGACGGTCAAGACCCCGTCCTTGTAGACCGCGTCGATCTTCGCCTCGCTGACCTTGGCGGGGAGGCGGATCGTCCGGAGGAACCGCCCCTCCTGACGCTCCTGCCAGAGGTAGTCCTCTCCCTTGACCTCGCGAGAGAGTTCCCGCTTTCCCGACAGGGTAAGCAGGTTCCCGTCGACATCGACGTCAAAATCGTCGCGCGCCATACCGGGCGCCTCGAGTCGGAGGACGAATTCCTTCTCCGTCTCCGAAAAATCGAGCGAAGGCTCCCACAGCGAATCGGCGGGGCGGCGAACGCGAACCGGCCAATAGGAGGGCTCGAAGAATCGGTCGATGATGCGATCCATGCTCTCCGTCAGCGTGGCCGGGTTGGTGATGGGCTTGAGGGCGTTCATGGGATGCTCCTTGATGATGTGGGCGCGACGAGCGCACTTCGAGAATAGCAGCCCACCCATGAAGCCTCCGTGAGCGCGCATGCTCTCCTGCTTCAACATGTCTTCAGCGACGCTTCATCTCGCATCGGCTAGGTTGGCCCCGTCCTCCTCGGAAGCGCCGCATGCAAACCGTCGCCCAGCTCATGACCCGGAACCTGCTGATCCTCCACGCCGAATCGTCGCTCCGCGATGCGATCGCGTACTTGGCCACCGAGCACGTTTCCGGCGCGCCGGTGGTGAACGGAACGGGTCGGCTCGTCGGCGCGGTGAGCAGTTCCGACCTCCTGCAGGCCCAGGCCGAGGACATGGACCTCGACGCGACGCCGGTGAGCGATGTCATGACCTCGCCGACACTCACCGTGACGCCGGGCACCGAGCTCCGCGAGGCGGCGCTGGCGATGGAGTACGGCGACGTTCACCGGCTGTTCGTGGTGGAGGGTGACGCGCTTCTGGGAGTGATTTCTCGGAGCGACGTGAGCCGCGCCCTGGCCACCGGACAGATCTCCTGACCCGCCGGTCCGCTTGACCGGGGCCCTCCTTCTCGCGCTGCTGGCGCAGATCGGCGCACCGGGGGAGCGCGCCGCCCTCGACAGCGCGGCCCGAAGGTACGAAGCGATAGCGGCCGCGGAGGACTGGAAGGTCCTCCGCCCCGGGTCTATCCTCGAGGCCGGCTCACGTGGAGCGGAGGTCGCGGCACTGCGGGACCGGCTCCGAGTGGAGGGGTATCCGCTGGCGAACGGGGACACGATCGCTCAATTCGATACCGCGCTCGAACAAGCCGTCCTCCGGTTTCAGCGCCTTCACGGGCTTCGAGAAGACGGGCGGGTCGGCCCTGCCACCCTGGCCGCCCTGAACGTCCCCGCGTCGGTCCGGGTCGCCCAGATTCGCGCCAATCTCGCGCGCCTCGACTCGGCCGGCCCGGAGTTGGGCGCCAGGTACCTGCGCGTCAACATCCCCGCCTTCTCGATCGAACTCATCGAACGGGATCGGGCGATCTGGCGGTCCCGGGTCATCGTCGGGCGCACCGACTGGCCGACTCCCGTTCTCAGCACCCGAATCGCCGCCCTCACCTTCTCGCCCGCCTGGATCATCCCGAAATCGATCGCGATCGAGGAGATCCTCCCCGCCCAGCGGCGCGACCCGACCTACCTCGAGCGCGCCGGCATCCGGGTCTATGCCGATTCGGCGGGCGGGACCGAACTTCCCGCATCGACGATCGATTGGGATGCGCTCACCCCCGCAACGTTCGCCTATCAGCTCGTGCAACCGCCGGGGCCGCAGAATCCGCTCGGCGGCGTCAAGTTCTTCATGGCGACTCCGTTCGCGGTCTTCCTCCATGACACGCCGACCCGGGCGCTCTTCGACCAATGGCCCGGAACGCTGAGCCATGGGTGCATTCGGCTCGAACACCCCGAATGGCTGGTGCAGTACCTCCTCCCCGCCTGGCCTTCGGATTCGATCGTCGCGGCCATGGCGGGACAGACCGAACGGGCGGTGGAGCTCCCGGACCCGATCCGAATCCACCTCATCTATCGAACCGCCTGGACTGAAGCCGACGGAGCCGTGGCGTTCCGCGAGGATTGGTACGGGCTGGACCGGCCGCCTAGCGGTCCCTCTACCGGGCCAAACCGAGCAGGATTTCGGTGGCGATCAGGAGGATGACCAACCATTCGAGGAATTCCATGCGGCGCGACGCGGCCCGGCTCGAGAGGTTTTCGTGGATCCGGTTCAGCGTTTCGAGTTTCCTGGTGATACTCGTGTCCCAATCCTTGAGGTGCAGCCGCGCCGCGGCAAGCCGGTAGATCCGCGCCGAGCGTTCTTCCGCGAAGAACTTGAGCACGTTCGTGACGCGCTCGAGGAGCATGGCGCTCTCCAGCTGCAGCTCGGAGATCTTCCGCAAGTCGGCGGTAAATGGGGCGGGGGCCAGCTGCCGCCATCCGGGGGGACGAGAGAGTCGTTGATACGACCGCTCCAGCGCTTGATCGAGTTGTCCATCCAGATAACGCAGTTCGAGGAGCTGAACGTTCGCGAACTCGAGCACGGCCCGGATCGCCCCGGGGTTTCGGTCCACGATCAGCGCCGAATCCCAGTCCACGAACGCCACGTCATCCCGTCCAACCGACAGGTGCGATTCCAGCGCGTCGCCGACTTCCTCCGCGGAGAGCGGACCGGGCGCGGCGCGGAGGGTCCGCGCAATGAGATCTCCATGCCGAGCCTGCAGGGCGACGATGTCGGCGATGCCCTCGAGCGCGCGCACCTCGACCACCCAATAGTCCTCGACCGGCTCCGCGACGCGCGGCCGCTGAATGGCCGCGCCAAGAATGGCGACCAGCCCTTCAACCCGGCGGCGGGCATCCGCTTCGAGGTCGCGGTGGCCGCGCAGCGCGAGACTCAGCGCAAGGAGGTCGTCGGGCGAATCGCCAAGGGGAATCGTGTAGCCGACCGAGGCGGCGCCGAATTCGTACACGACGAACTCGATGGTTCCATCGATTCGAAACGGGGGAATCACGAACGCTTCGGTCGCAAACGACATCCGGAGCATTGCCGGAAGAGAGTCGTATCCGGCGAGGGTCTGAATGGGCCGGAGATTCGGTTCGGATGCGATCGTGCGCGCGACGGCCTGGAGGTCAACCGCAAGACCGACTTCATACACGAACACCGGATGGCATTCCCCCTCACGAATCCGCCAGTCGCCCATGGGACCCTCTCTCGGCCGGAGGCCGGACTCGACCTGACCCCGAACATATACGCGCTCGCCGAGGCTCGTGGCATCGCGATCCTGGAGAACCCCTCATGCGGGGTTCACGAACGATTCAGCGCGCCGCGAGTAGGTTGCGCGAACCCTGCCGGCGGGCCCTTCGCTCGGAGGCTCTCATGACGGTACGTCTGCTGCTGACGCTGGCCCTTGCGGGATGCCTCGGCGCGCCTCCGCCCGGCACCGTGGTCATCGAACGCGGCCCGCCACCCGAGATCATCGAAGTGGTAGAGGTCGGAAACGGCCAGGGATACGTCTGGCTGCGCGGCTTCTGGCGATGGGACCGGAAGGACTTCATCTGGATTCCGGGCCGTTGGGCTCTACCGGAGCGTGGATACAGGAGTTGGGCGCCGGGGCGCTGGATCAGGGCGCGAGGCGGCTGGTATTGGATCGAAGGGCACTGGCAATAACCCGAGGAGGATGGCATGGCCACCAAGACATCAACCCCCCAAAAGATGCGTCGCTCACTACAGGAGCGGGCCGGCAAGGCCGGCCGCCCGGGCAAGCGCGCCGTGCGGGGGCCGCGCACCGCGGAAAAGCAACGGCAGGGAGATCTTCAACGCCGCCACGCCGGAGCGTGAACCGCTTCGGCCGGAGCCGTATTTCTCCAGGAAAGGAGCGCAATATGTTAGGCAATCTCGAGCTGCAGAAGCGGGTTCTCGAAGCGCTGGATTGGGAGCCGGGACTCGATGCGAAGGCCATCGGTGTGGCGGCCGCAGACGGGGTGGTGACCCTGACCGGGCAAGTGCGAAACTGGGCCGATCGGTTCCTGGCGGAACGAGTCGTGAAACAGCTGTTCGGGGTCCGGGCCCTGGCCAACGACCTGGAAGTGCGGCTTCCCGTCGAGGCGCGGCGAAGCGACACCGATCTGGCGACCGCCGCGCTCCGCGCCCTCGAGTGGGACGTGGAAGTCCCCCATGAGCGGATTCGGCTCGGCGTCGACAATGGGTGGATCTCGATGGACGGCACCGTCGAATGGCACTATCAACGGTTCGCGGCGGAACGGGCTGTCCGGCATCTGACCGGCGTCAGGGGAGTCACCAACCGGATCGCCTTGCAGCCGCGGGTGACCCCGGCGGACCTGAAGACCCGCATCGAATCGGCGCTCCGCCGGCACGCGGAGGTCGATGCCCGGAGCATTCAGATCGAGACCCATGGCGGCAACGTCGCCCTCGACGGCCTGGTGCATAGCTGGGCCGAGCGGGATGAGGTGGAGCGCGCCGTCTGGGCCGCCCCGGGCGTCGTGGCGATCGACGACCGGCTGGTCGTCACCGCCTAGCGATTCGGTGGCGCGAATACCGAACGGGAAGAGGGCCTCACCGGTGGTGAGGCCCTCTTCCTGTTCGCCGCCGAGCCTCCTACCGACACCGCGCCATCAGAAGGGCCGCAACAGGAGAACCGGCTTGTTGACGCCGCGGAAGACCCGGTCGGCGACGCTTCCGAGCATCAGCCGCCGAAGGCCGCCCGCCCCGTGCGTCGTCATCGCCACCGCGTCGAACTCATCGCCATCGAGGAGCCGAAGCACCGCGCCGGCGGCGTTCGGCCCGGTGACCACGCGGACCAGGGCCTCGATCCCTCGTTCCCGAAGCCGGAACGCCACGCGCTGCAACCGCTCCTGCGCGCGCTGGGTCCGTTCCTTGAGCACGGCATCGTCGACCGGAATCGCCGCGAGCGCGTCCGGAGGGGGAACGCCGATCAGCGTCTCCACGACATGGAGGAGGGTCAGCTGCGCGCCGGTAAGGCGCAGCAACTCGCTGACCGGCTCCAGGACCGCTTCGGAATGCTCGGAAAGGTCGAGAGGGACGAGGATATCCCGCAGCGAAGGGGCCGGATGGGGCCGGGCCGCCCGGTCGGCCCGCAGCAGCAAGAGCGGGGTCCGGGCGTGGTGCACCAAGTAATGCGCGGTCCCGCCGAACCAGAGGCGGCCGAAGGCTCCGCGCCCATGGGTGGTCATAACGATGAGATCGGCCCCGATTCGGCCGGCTTCGTCACAGATCGCTTCGCCGGCGGGTCCATCGGCGAGTTGGGTCTGGACCTCGCCCGAACCGACCGGGCCGAGACTCTTGACCATATCCGCCAGGTAGAACGCTTGCTGGGCGCGCAGATCGTCGTCGAGGCCGACCGGCGGGACGGCCAGTTCACCCATCCCCACCAAAGCGCCCACCGGCTGGTGGGCCAGCACGAGGTGTAGACGAGCGCGAGCACTCTTCGTCAGCCATACCGCGGTCGGAAGCGCGTCCTCCGCAAAGCGAGAACCATCCAGCGGAACCAAGATCGTGCCGATCATGATCGCACCCTCCTCCCAAGAGCCTCACCACCAACCACGACACGCCCGGGCGAAGGATGGAGAAGGGGGAATGAAGCCGATGTGAAACGAGCCCGAATCAGGCGCCAGAGAGGAGGCGGCCGACGAGCCAGAATCCGGAGGCCCCAGCCAGGGCAAGGAGGGTCAATCCCGGCACCGCCGCGCGCCGCAGGTCCGCGGTACCCACCGTGGCAACGACGACGGTCTTGAAGACGGTATTGACGGTGACCCCAAGCGCCAGCGCTCGAGCGGCGGTCACCACCAGCTCTCGGGAATCGGCGAGCCGGCTCATGCCGAAGGTCAGGGCGTCCATGTCGGTAAGACCGAGCAAGGTGGCGGAGGCGAGGACGCCCGCTTCGCCAAAGCGCTCGCTGACGGCGGCCAGGACCCAAAGCACAAGCTGAAACCCCACGGCCATTTGAATCGCCGACCCGAGCTGAAGGGGGTTCTTCGGCGCAGGCGGGGCGGTCGCCGGTTTCCCGCGCGTGAGTTCGCGCCAACGGATCAGGACCAGCACGATCCCCGCCGCCAAGATCGGGGCGCACCCGAGCGCCGCCGCCGGAAGCAACTGCCGATTCAGGACGAAAGTGATGGCCAGAATCCGGGGAATGAGCACGGTGCAAGCGGCCAAGACGCCGAGCGCGAGGGGACCGGCATTGGCCTGGTCCTTTCGGCTCTGCTGGGAGAAGGTCAGGGCAACCGCCGTGGAGGAGACCAGGCCGCCAAGCGCCCCCATGACGGGGTAGCCGCGGGCGTCTCCAAGGGCGCGGCGCGCGAGGTATCCTCCGAAATTGAGGCCGGAAATGACCAGGACAACGGCCCAGAGCCCTCGCGGCCGAATGCCGCCGAATTGGTCGAGCGGTCCCTCGGGAAGCAGCGGGAGGATCACGAGCGCCAACACCGCGAATTGGAGGGCCGCCCGCATCTCCGCGTCGCCGATCCGGCGCACGAAACGCCGAATGGCCTCCTTCTCGCGGAGGAGCATCACCGTAACGGCGGCGGCGCCGCTCGCCAGCCGGAGCCACCCCAACCCCGCCAGCACGCCAATGCCTAACACGAGCAGGGCGGAGGTTTCGGTCGTGCCGTCGATCGCCTCGGGTCCGCGGCGCGCCGCCGCCGCATACGCGGCCACCGTCAGCGCGGCGGCGCCGAGCAGCAGCACCGCCGCGGCGAGGGCTTGATTCTCATCCAGGAGCCAGCCGCTGACGCCGCCGATCCCCCCGATCAGGGTGAAAGTGCGGACGCCGGCAAATCGCGCATCCGGGCCGGAGGCATGTCCGGACCATTCGCGCTCTAGACCGATCGCCATTCCCGAGAGACCGGCGACGAGGAGTCGAAGGGCGGGCTCCAGCTCGTTCACGTCAAGATGTGCCTTTCCCCGATCGCACGGTGGACACCCCCATGGCGGAGTAGATCGGGCACTGCCCCAGCAGCCCGGTGCCGAGGGGGATCAGGCCCAGCAAAGTGAAGTACTGTCCCGGGGGCTCGAGGGCCCCGTACAACCCAAGAATGCCGATTCCAAGAAGAATTCGTAATGCCCGGTCCCACCCACCGACGTTGCGGCTCATCTGGCGCTCCCTCTGAATATGGCCCAGGATCTTCGCCGGAAGCCTGGCTCTCCGGCCTTGAAGTGAGGGTGAATCCGGCGTGAGGGATGGGCTATCCGCCCCTTTCGGCGGCCAAGTCTAAGGGAATCTTCAGCCCGCCTACTCAGGTCTTTCATCCTCCTGCGCCGATGTTCCGTTTCATCCCACTCGAGCCAAGGGTACATCCACTATGTCCGAGATGCCGGAAGGCCTTCCCCGACACCCGATCGGCACCTTCGCGTTCGTCGGATTATACGCGTTGCTTGTCGTCGTCGGGTGGTTTGCGATCTACACCTATCTCTATCTCGGCCGAGGCGGGGTGACGCAATGAAGGTCGACCTCTATGAGCGGATATGGATGTGGGGGGTCGGCGTCATGCTCGCGCTCTTCTTCGGCACGCTCGCCAATGCATCGTTCCGCTACGGCTTCCACCCCCCCTCTCACGTCGAGACGATCGACCCCAAGGCGGTCTTGAAGAGCCCCCAATTCCGCCGCCAAGGCGTGTACGTGGACGGCGGAGGCGCGGTTCATGTGAGCGCCGTGGGATTGATGTTCGCCTGGCTGCCCGCGGCGCTGACCCTTCCCGCGGAGACGCCGGTGACCTTTCACCTCACCTCGGTCGACGTGATTCACGGCTTTCAAATTGTCCGCACCAACGGCCAGTCCATGGTCGTTCCGGGATATGTCAGCCAGTTCACCACCAGCTTCAAAGCCGGCGACTACTTGATCGCCTGCAACGAATATTGCGGGGTCGGCCACCACATGATGGCGGCCAAGCTCACGGTGGTGCCGAAGGCGCAATGGCGCACGCCGGCGGACACGGTCGCGACCCCCACGGGAGGCGCCCATGCCGCGCACCACTAATCGCCTGATTCTGGCCCACATCTGGGTGTCGGTGCTGGCCTTCGGCGTCGCCGCCGCGATGGCGGTTATGCAGGCGCTCTCCCGCGCCAACCTGGAAGTGCCGTACCGCTCGGCGCGCATGTATTACATGTCGGTCACCGCCCATGGCGTGCTGATGGCGCTGGTCTTCACCACCTTCTTCATCATGGCGCTAGGCTACGCCGTGGCGCACCGGGAGAACGGCGCCATCAAATGGCCTCGGCTGGCCTGGGCCATGTTCGGCTTGGCCCTGCTCGGCACGACGATGGCGGCCTGGGCGATCCTGACGTTCCGGGCGAGCGTGCTCTACACCTTCTATCCGCCGCTGCAGGCACACCCGGCCTTCTACATCGGGCTGACCCTCGTCGTCGTGGCCTCCTGGGGGTGGTGCGCCAGCATGATCGCCTCGTGGCGCGAGTCGCGGCGCCGAAATAGCGGCCGGCCGGTGAGCCTCGCGATGCACGGCACCACCGCCAACGCGATGCTGTGGCTCCTTGCCACCATCGGCGTCGCATCGGAAATGCTCTTCCAGCTCATCCCCTGGTCGCTCGGCTGGGTCAAGACGATCGATCCGCTGCTGGCCCGAATGCTCTTTTGGTTCTTCGGCCATCCGCTGGTCTACTTCTGGCTCCTGCCGGCGTACGTGATTTGGTACGCGCTGGCACCCCGCCTTGCGGGAGGAAAGCTCTTCTCCGAGCCGCTCGCCCGGGTGACCTTCACCCTCTTCCTGGTGCTCTCGACCCCCGTCGGCTTCCATCACCAGTATCAGGATCCCGGTATTCCGGCGGGCTGGAAGCTCTTTCACACCTTCAATACGATGGCCATCTCCTTCCCCAGCCTCCTCACCGCGTTTACGGTGGTGGCTTCGCTCGAGATCGCCGGCCGGCTGCGCGGGGGGCGAGGCTTGTTCGGCTGGATCGGCGCTTTGCCTTGGCGCGACCCCGCGGTTTCGTCGGTGCTCCTCGCCGGCTTGCTGTTCATGGTCGGCGGGTTCGGCGGCTCCATCAACGCGGCCTACACGCTCAACTCGGTCGTGCATAACACCGCATGGATCGCGGCCCATTTTCACCTGACGGTCGGGAGCGCCGCCGCACTCACCTTCATGGGAGCCTGCTACTACCTCGTGCCCCGAATCGCCGGGCGTGAATTGGAGCTTGGCCTCCTGGCCCGGATACAGCCATTCCTCTGGTTCCTCGGAATGGCCCTCTTTTCGTTCACCGGCCACATCGCCGGGCTGGTCGGCCTTCCGCGCCGCGTCTTCGAAACCAGCTACGCCGGCGCGGCCCAAGCATCGGCCTGGCAGACCCTCACGACCGTATCCGCGCTCGGCGGGCTGGTGCTCTTCGCCAGCGCGGCATGCTTCGTCGCGGTCATCCTTGGCACCCTGCTCGCGGGAAAACGAACGGCCCCGCAAATGATCGAGTGGGCCGAGCCGCTCTCCCCACCGACCGATGGATTCCGTGCCGGGCTCTGGGACCGGCTCGGGCTTTGGTTCGTGGTGGCGGTGGTCCTGGTGATTCTGGCGTATGCGGTGCCGCTCTGGGATGTCCTCCACCTGACCCGTTATGGCAGCCCGGGGTACAAACCGTTCTAGAGACTCGCAAGGGGAATGCTATGAACCCGATCCTGGTCATATACGGCACCACCGACGGCCACACGAAGAAGCTGGCCTACTTCCTCTCCGACGCCCTCCAGCAGACGGGAGCGCGTGTGGACGTCGTGCGGGCGGGCAAGGATGCCATCGACCCGGATCCCAACGCGTACTCCGGCATTGTGGTCGCGGGGTCGGTGCACGCGGGGGGATACCAGCGCCCGCTCCGGCGGTGGGTTGGTGCCCATGCGGAAGCGCTCGGGCACCGACCGGCGGTGTTTCTATCGGTCTGCCTTGGGGTACTTCAGGACGATCCGGCGGTGGCGGCGGATCTCGACCGGATCATGCACCGGTTCTTTACCCAAACCGGGTGGCACCCGGCCATGACGAAGACCGTCGCGGGGGCGCTCCCGTACTCCCGCTACGGTATCGTAAAGCGCTGGGTCATGCGACGGATGGCCAGGAAGGCGGGAGTCGAGACCGATCCGCACCAGGACTACGAATACACCGACTGGGACGATCTCCGGCTCTTTGCCAGAGGGTTCTCCTCCTCGGTCCGGGCGGCGGCGCCGATCCCATTCAAACGGCCGACTCAGGTGGCCGAAGCGACGATCTAGCCGCGGGCGGCGGCCACGATGGCATCGAGCAGTGGCGCGGCGTCGAAACGAACCGGGTCGGTACAGGGAAGGCCGGTCTCCTGTGCCGCCGCCGCGCAGGCGGCGCGCGCCTCTTCGTCCGAGAGGTCATAGGTGTTCATCGAGACCGCGATGACCTTGGTGGGATGCACCGCGTTGCCGAGCATTTCGTACATCTTGATGTAGTCGGTAAGCGGCGGGATCTTGAGCCAGGGCGCGCTACGGTACTCGCCGATGTACTCGCGAGTCGCCTGATGGCAGAGGATCAGCGCGTCGGGGCAGGCGCCGTGGAGTAGACCGAGCGTCACCCCCGAGTAGCCTGGGTGGTTGATGCTGCCCTGCCCTTCGACCAGCACGACATCGGCGCCCGGCGCCGCCTTGAGCACGAGTTGCTCCGCCGCCCCGGCAATGAAATCGGCGACGACCGCATCGACGGCGATGCCCCACCCTTCGATGAAGATGCCGGTTTGACCGGTCGCGACGAAGCGAGTCTTGAGGCCGCGTTCCTCAAGGCCTTCGACCAACCGCAACTGAGCCGTCATCTTGCCGACATTGCAGTCGGTGCCAACCGTGAGCACGACGCAGGCATCGACCTCACGCGCCAGCCCCATCGCGACGGGAAGGTTGGCCGGCGGTTTGCGCACGTCGAGAATCGTGCACCCTTTCTCGTCGGCCTTGGCCGCGAGGAGGGGATCGTCGGACAAGAAGGTATGGAGCCCGCTCCAGAGGTCGGCGCCGGCATCGAGCGCCTCCGCGAGCCAGGCACGCCACTCGTCGGGGAGCCGTCCCCCCGCCGGGGCAATCCCGATCAGCACCGCGTCGGGTTTTTGGGCGAGACCCTCTTTCATCGAGCCGACCACCGGGATCGCGCCACCGAACCCAAGAACCTCCTGCACCGTTTTTCCCGCATGCTCGCGATCGACGACACCGACCACCCGGTCGGGAAGAAAGCGAATCACCGAATTGGCGGTCTTGGAGGTCATCGGCGAAAAATCGCCGTCGGCAAGGAGGAGGAAGGTCGGCTGGGAGTTCATAGCGCCCAAAATAGCGGCGCCCGTGGCGTCTCGTGAAGGCAATGCTCCAAACGAGACCCTCACCCGCGCTTCATCGGTGGTTCACGTCGGGAAACCTAGCTTCGTGTTCAGAGGCGCCCGACCACGTTCTACCTGCAAGCGAGAGGAGGCGGCCATGCCAGCCAAAGAACCGCTCGGACCGTTCTGCCAGAGTTGCAGCATGCCTTTGGAGAAACCGGACGACTTCGGCACGGACCAAGCCGGCTACCGAGAGAACGACTATTGCCGGCACTGTTACAAGGGGGGGGCCTTCACCGAACCAGACATGACGATGGAGCAAATGCTGGACGTTTCGGTGGGGTTCATGGTCCGGCAGGGGATCATGCCCGAAGCCAGCGCCCGGGCGTTGCTCGGCGACGTCATGCCCCGCCTGAAACGGTGGTGCGCGTCCGCATCCGCTCGGCCACTCGCGGCCGCCGGAAGCGGCCGCGAAATCGCCGGCGATCCGGAATGCTGATCGCGAGGCGCGGCTAGGGTTTTCCGGTGTCGGTATCCTCGAGCAATTCGGCGTCGTGCACTTGTCCCGCGTCCTTGCCACCGGCGCCGAGGGCCTTGGTGTCCTTGGACCCGCCTCCCAAGAGCCCCATCCGGCTCTTGAGGTCGAGCAGCTGCTGGTCGGACGTCCCCTTGTACTCGAGCTTTTTGAACTGGTCCATGAGGTCGTCGGACTGGAACTCCTGCTGAATTTCCGCGGCGGCGAGCGCCTTGCGCTCGATGGCCTCGATCTTTTCGGCCATCCGATCGAACGACTCGAAGGCACTCTTGTCGTTCATCCCGGACATCGTCTCCTGGATCCGCTGTTGCGCCTCGGCCCGCTTGGCGCGGGCCACCAGGATGTTCTTCTTCCGTTTGGCCTCCTCGATCTTGTCGTGGAGCTGGCGGAGCTGTCCTTTGAGGCTTTCGGTATCCGCCTTGTGCTTGACCCACGTTTCGTGAAGCTGCTGCGCGCCTTGCAGCGCCTCGTTATAGCGCATGAGCGCCTGCGTGGCGAGGTCGTCGCGCCCCTCCTGCACCGCGAGCATCGCGCGCCGTTCCCAGTCTTCCGCCTGCTTCTTCAGCGCCTCCGCGTCGGCCTGGAGCTTCTTTTCGTCCGCGATGGCGGCGGCGGCCTCTTGCTTTGCCTTGGCCAGGTTGGACTTCATGTCCAAGATCAGCTGATTCAGCATCTTCTCGGGGTTCTCCGCCCGGGAGATGAGATCGTTGATGTTGGACCGCAGCATGGTCGAGAAACGATCGAAGATTCCCATCGGCTTACCTTTCCCGGTACGGCGCGAGCGCGCTCAAGTGCGCAGCGAGGGCGAGCGTCAGAGAGTCCCAGCTCGCTTCAAACTCCGAGTAGTCCAAGTCGGCCAACTCGAGGGCGTCGGTCAAGACGACGTGATCGCCTTCGAGCCCGTAGGATCCGTGGACGAGTTCGCGGGCGTTGAACTCGAGCAACTGGCGGTACAGCCCGCTCCGGCGGTCTTCGCTGGCCGGCGGCTCCATCACCCGCACGCGGAGCACGACCACCGGCGGGGCGTAGTGCACGATCATCTCGGCCCCGATCTGGGTCTTGGCGCGCCAGAGCCCGGGCTCGAGTTCGGTGGCCTCGACGGTGCCCCCCTCGACCCGCTCGAGATACGACTGAATGTCTTCGCGTGTGACCATTGCTCTTCCTGCCTCCCCCACGGACGATGGTGGTCTCGACCGCTCGATGAAATGTACTTGCCTGCCGGGTCTCGCGCCTTCTATTCGCTCTTGGCGTGCTGGGCGAGCAGCCGCTCGGAAAAATCGACCCGCTCCTCGATTTCCTGCAACCGGGCGCGAAGATCGTCGACTTCCGCGAGGAGCTGCCCGGCCGTCTCGTCCGGCGGCGGGCTGGCGCCCAGCGCCTCGGCAAAGGCACGCCCTATCGGTCCTCGAAGCACGATCGTGATCCCGCCGAGGCCGAGGATACCCACCGGAATGGCGAAGGCCAGCCCCAATTTGGCCGACACGATGACATAGCCGGCCACCGCGGCAATCCCGATGGTGCCCATCGTGGCCATGACG
>JABFSM010000182.1 GCA_013140635.1 Gemmatimonadales bacterium | reverse complement strand
TGCCGCCAGCATAGGGTGGAGCGTTCGTGTCGCTACCGTGCGGATTTGTGACGAAACGGTCAAGCGAGTGAGCGGTCCCTGTGCGTCGACGCGTTCGGGGCTAGCTTCCTTCGGGATCCTTACGATGACTCCAGGACTGCCCCCGATGGACCGAAGCCGCCCTCGGCGCCGACTCCTCGCGCCCGCGGCGTTGCTCATCGTGAGCTTGAGCCTCGGCGCGGCACTGGCCTGGCAGGCCATCCAAACCGTGCAGCGGCATCGCCAAACCGCCGAACATGCCCTCGGCGACTACGCCGAATTCGCGGCGTTCACCCTGGCCTCTTTGACCTACCGGCAAATCGGCGGGGCGGTGGTCCAGACATTTTCCAGCTGGCCCGCCGCCGAATCCCCAGCGCGCGTTCCGGATGGCGCCGCGTGCAGTGGGGGGAATGTCTTTTTCGAGCAGGCACCGGGTGGCGCGTCACTTCGCCCGTTCGGTGCCCCGCTCTCGGCACCCGCCGCCGCGTTCCTCAGGGACACGCTTCGCAACGCCACGCCACTCCTCAAGGAAGTTGGGTGGCGTTTCCGGTTTCTCCGGGTCGCGACCCCAGCGGCCGACGGCTATTTCATCACCTCGTACGAAGCCACACCGGGCCGCTTCGGCCTTCGCGGCTTCTCCGTCTGCTTCGGCGGCACGGGCTCACCGTTCAGGGCAGTGATGCTCGCCGAGCGCGCACTTCCCCCCGCGCTCACCGGCGACCGGCCCGCCGACTCGCTCTTCTCGCTCACGGTTGCCGGCGAGAACGGCGCCCCGCTCTATCGGACGCCGCATCAGTACGCCTCGTCCTACCGTGGCCGTGCGCGGCTCGGGAACGAGTTCGGTGACCTGGCTTTGCAGGTTGCGCTTCGTGCGGACATCGCCGACCGGCTGATCATCGGCGGGCTTCCTTCGTCGCCGACACCACTCGCGTTGGGTCTCCTCGGGTTGAGCACGTTGCTGGTGGTGACCGCGCTCCTGCAGCTCCGCCGGGAGTATGAGCTGGTGGCCATTCGATCCGATTTCGTGTCGAATGTCTCCCACGAGCTGCGCACGCCGCTCTCGCAGATCCTGCTTTTCACCGAGCTTTTGAAGCTCGGGCGGCTTCGCACCGACGCCGAGCGCGAGCGCTCGCTCGATATCATCGACCAGGAAACCCGCCGGCTCATCCAGTTGGTCGAGAATGTGCTCCAGTTTTCCCGCTCGGGGTCGGCGCACCGGCGCCTCGGCCAGGAAGTCCTCCCGCTGGCGCCGCTCGTTAGGGCAACCCTCGAGGCCTTTCGGCCGTTGGCCGCGGCCCGGGGGGTCGAGGTGCGCGCGGAGATCCCCGCCGACATCGCCGTGCGCGGCAATCAGAGCGCGCTGCGCCAGATTCTGCTCAACCTCCTCGACAATGCGGTGAAGTACGGGCCCAGGGGACAGGTCGTGAGGGTCGGGGCAAGCCGCGACCTCGACGCGGCCAGGCTCGTGGTGGACGACCAGGGCGCCGGCGTGCCGCGCGACGATCGCGAGCGCATTTGGGAGGGCTACTACCGCCTGCAGCGCGAGGCGCACTCAGCCGTAGCGGGGAGCGGCATCGGGCTCGCCGTGGTGCGCGCACTTACGGCCGAAATCGGCGGCAAGGCCTGGGTCGAGGACGCCCCGGCCGGGGGGGCGCGATTCGTCATCGAACTGGCCGCGGCCGAGATCTCCGCTCCATGAGGCGCGTGCTGCTGGTGGAGGACAACCTCGACCTCGCCTTCGGCCTCAGGACGTCGCTCGAGGTCGAGGGCTACGAAGTCCTTCATGCGGAGAGCGGCACCGAAGGATTGGCGCTGGCGCGGGAGCAGGCGCCCGATCTCCTCGTTCTCGACCTTCGGCTTCCCGGCCGAAGCGGATACGAAGTGCTTCGGGACCTCCGCCGTGGCGGGTCGGATGTCCCGGTGCTGATTCTGACGGCGAAGGGGGAAGAAGCCGACAAAGTGCAGGGTTTTCGTCTCGGGGCCGACGACTATGTCGTCAAACCGGTCGGCGTCCTGGAGTTTCTCGCGCGGGTCGAGGCGCTTCTGCGCCGCTCCCGCCCGAAGAGCGCACCCAGGATTTATCGGGTCGGCGACCTCGAACTGGATGGCGACCGCCGCACCGTCTCGATTGGCGGGGCCGAAGTGGACCTCAGCCCCCTCGAATTCGATCTCCTTCACGCCCTGGCCCAGCGCCGCGGCAACGTCGTGTCCCGCACCGAGCTCCTGAAGGAAGTCTGGGGTTACCATGCCGGCGTCGAGTCCCGGACCGTGGACACCCATATCGCAAAGCTCAGGGCCAAGATCGACGATGCCGGCCGGAGCCGGGTCGTGACGGTCAGAAAGAAGGGCTATCGGCTTCGCTAAGATCCCCCTCTTCCCTCCTCCCGCTTCCCTTCTGCGTTAGAATTCTCCCATGCCCAAGCACCCCTTCGATGCATTTTCCCGGGAGGTTCGCAACGGAGAAATCCCGCCCGCGATCTATCTCTACGGCGAGGAGGAGGTGCTCAAGGACGAGGCCGTTCGGGCCATTCTCGATCGTGTCGTCGATCCAGGCCTCCGCGACTTCAACTACGACCAGCGCTCCGCCGCCCAGCTCGACGGCGACGACGTCGAAGCGCTCTGCACGACCCTGCCGATGATGGCCGATCGCCGAATGGTCGTGATCCGCGATGTGGAGGCGTGGAACAAGCGCGCCCGCGCGAAGATGGCGATCCTCCGGTATCTCGAGCAGCCCGCCGCGGAAACCGTGCTGGTGCTGATCCAGAGTGCCCCGCGCAAAGACGACGACCGCGGCGATCCCGACGCCGACCTGGTCACCCGAACCACCGCCGTCGAAGTGGGGCGGCCAAGCACCAAGGTCGCCGAGAAGTGGGTGCAGAAGCGCGCTTCGGAACGAGGTGTCGTTCTAGAGGCGGACGCCGTGGTGCATCTGGTCAAGGCGGTCGACGGCGATCTTGCCGCCGCGCGGACCGAGCTCGACAAGCTCGCCGGCCTTGGCGGCGGCCCTCCCGTCACCCTCGAAGTCCTCACCGGGCTGCTTGGCGTGCGCCACGGGGAAACCGCCGCGGATTGGTGCGACGCGGTTCTCGAGGACGACCCCGGGCGGGCCTCGCTCCTGCTTCCCCACATTCTGGAACTTTCGGGAGTGAGCGGAGTCGGGCTCCTGATTCAGCTTGGCACCCACCTCATAGGCCTCGGCGTCGCACGGGTTCAGTACGACAAGGGTCTCCGCGGGGGGTCGCTCAACAAGGCGGTCTTCGATACCCTCCTTCGCGCCAGGCCTCCCGGGCGCCTCGACTATCGCGGTGCGGCGGAACGGTGGAGCCGCCTCGCCGAGGCGTGGCCGCTCCACCGAGTGGAGGCCGCTGTTGCCGCCGCCCGTCGCGCGGACCGGCGCCTCAAAGGGACGTCCCTCGCCGACGAGCGGGGCGTGTTGGTCGACTTGATCATGCAGCTGGCGCACCGGGAGCGGGAGGCGGCATGACCGCGCCGATTCGCTCTCTCGTTCTGGGGGTCGCGGCCATCGGCGTGTTCGGCACGGTCGCGCCGGTAGCGCTCGCCGCGCAGCAAGATCCGAGGCTCGTCACGGCGGTCCGCCTGGCGCAGGACGGTCTCTCCGATTCGGCGCGCGCCGTCGCCGGGCGCATCATGCAAGCCACGCAGCCCGCCGATTCGCTCTACCCGGAGGTGCTCTATACCATGGGGCTGCTCGCCGCCACGGAGCAGGATCGGCGGCTCTATCTGAAGAAGGTGGTCGTGGATCATGCGCTCTCCGACTGGGCGGACGATGCGCTGCTCCAATTGGTGCAACTCGACTACGGCGCCGGCAACACGGAGGCGGCGGTGCGTCAAGCGGTGCAACTGGTGCGCGACTATCCGTCGAGCCCAATCGTCGCCAATGCCGCGTTCTGGGGCGCCCGTGCCGCGGGCGACCGGCGCGACCCTCCAACCGCCTGCCGCCTGGCTGATGCCGGGCTCGCAGCGGTCGGGGGCGACGTCGAACTCAAGAACCTCCTCGACTTCCAGAAACAACGCTGCCAGGGGTTGGCGGCGCTTGCCCAGGACACCGCCCGGAATCGTGGGGCCGATTCGGCCGCGCTCGGCACCACCTCACGCCCCGCCTCTCCCGCGCCGGCGGCCGCGCGCGGGTTCTTCGTTCAGGTGTCGGCCGTAAAGACCCAGGCCGCCGCGAACGTCGAGACCGCGCGGATCCGGCGCGCCGGGTACACCGCCGTGATCGCCCGCGAAGCGGGTTTCATGAAGATCCGCGCCGGGGCATTCGGCACTCGCGCCGAAGCGGACAAGGCCGCGGCCGATATTCGGGCGAAGCTCGGCGGACGGCCGTTCGTGGTCCGGGTGCCGTGAGCGTCACCCTCTCCGAAAACACTCCGCTGCTGGTCCAGTACCGGGAGATCAAGTCACGCCACCGCGACGCGATCCTCTTTTTCCGGATGGGCGACTTCTACGAGATGTTTTTCGACGACGCCGAGCTGGCGGCGCGCGTGCTCGGCATCACCCTCACCTCCCGCGGCGACGGTGTGCCCCTTGCTGGTGTGCCCGTCAAGGCCGCCGCCGATTATCTCCGCCAGCTCGTGGCCCACGGACATCGCGTGGCGATCTGCGAACAGGTGGAGGATCCGAAGAAGGCCAAGGGCATCGTCCGCCGCGAAGTGGTGGAGACGCTCACGCCTGGCTCGCTCTTGGAAGACGGGTGGGTGGCCGGCGGGCGGAACAACTGGCTGGTGGCGGTGACCGCCAACGGCGCCGGGCCCGCCGGGCTGGCGGCCATCGATCTCACCACCGGCGAGTTCTTGCTGGAGACGATGCCCGCGGAGATGCTCGAGGAAGCGATCGGCCGGCTCAAGCCCGCCGAGGTGGTGGCGCCCCCGGACGCGGTGGTGCCGGGG
>JABFSM010000324.1 GCA_013140635.1 Gemmatimonadales bacterium | reverse complement strand
GGCGGCGGGTGCGGTGCTGCTCAAGCCCGGGGCGGGGGCCGGGCCGGCCGGGCCAACGGTGCGGATCGTGGTGTCCGCCCCCCAGGCGGCGATGGCCCGCGTCCTGGCCGCCATGTTCCCGACCGGGGCGGAGGACGGCAGCGTGCATCCCACCGCGCGCCTGGGTGCCGGAGTCATGCTTGGCGACCGGGTCGTGATCGGGCCGTACGCCGTCGTCGGCGATCGCGTGGTGCTGGAGGAGGGAGTCCGGCTCGGCCCGGGCGTGGTGCTCGAAGCGGGGGTCCGGATCGGCGCCGGAAGCGACCTGGGCGCGCATACCGTTTGCCACGAAGGGACTCGCCTTGGCCGGCGGTGCGTCATCAAGGCGGGTGCAGTCCTCGGAGGGACCGGTTTCGGCTACATTTCAGGCCGGGATGGGCATGTGCGCATTCCGCATGTCGGCGGGTGCGTCCTCGAGGACGAGGTCGACGTCGGGTCGAACAGCTGCATCGACCGGGGGAGCATCGACGATACGGTCATCGGGGCGGGGACGAAGGTGGACAATCACGTGCACATCGGCCATAACGCTAAGCTGGGCGCACGGTGCATGATCATGGGGGGATGCGTCATCGCGGGGAGCGCGGAGATCGGAAACGGTGTGATCATCGCCGGCCATGCGGCGGTCGGCGGCCACCTGCGAGTCGGGCATGGGGCCCGGATCGGGGCCAAGGCCGGCGTCACCTCATCGGTGCCTGACGGAACCGATGTGAGCGGGTTTCCGGCCCGGCCGCATCGGGAGGTATTGCGGGCGCAAGGGGCGATGGGCCGACTGGCGAAGATCACCGACGAGCTGGAGGCGCTGGTGCGTGAACGAGGTGAGCGTGCCTAGGCGGACGATTGCCACCGCGGCGGAGCTGTCCGGCGTGGGCCTCCATACCGGCGCCACGACCCGCGTCTCCATCCATCCCGGCGCCGCCGATCAAGGGATCGTCTTCCGGCGGACCGATCTCGATGGCCGGCCGGAGGTGCCCGCCCGGGTGAGTGAGGTCGAGGCGACCGAGCGCCGGACCGCCATCGGCCACGGGGAAACGACCATCCACACGGTCGAACACCTGCTGGCCGCGGTGATGGCCCTCGACCTCGACGACCTCCTGATCGAGCTCGACGGGCCCGAGCCGCCGATCCTCGACGGCTCCTTCGCCCCCTACTTCGACGTGCTCGAGGCGGCCGGCGTGCGGGCTCACGAGGGCGAGCCGACCGCTTTCACCGTGACGGAGCCGTTTGCGCTCACCGAGGGCGATGCGACCTACGTGGTCTCGCCGCTGGACGGGCTTCGGCTCACCACCACCATCGAGTGGAACCACCCTCTCATCGGCCGCCAGACCGGTTCCTGGGACATAACGGCAGCCACCTTTCGCGGCCAGCTGGCCCGCGCGCGGACTTTCGGCTTCACCCACGAGGTCGAGGCGCTCCGGAGCCGGGGGCTGCTCAAGGGTGGGTCAACCGACTCGGCGGTGGTGCTCTCCGAAACCGAAGTGGTGGGCACGACGCTCCGCTGGCCCGACGAGTTCGTGCGCCATAAGGCGGGGGACATTCTTGGCGACCTCGCCCTCGTCGGCGGGCGGATCAAAGCGCATGTGATCGCCAACCGTCCGAGCCATCAGGGCAACGTCGCGCTCGCGCGGATGATCGCCCGCACCGCGGAGCGCACCGGCGGCCGCCATTTGGACATCAACCGGATCCTCCAGGTCATTCCGCATCGCTATCCGTTCATCATGGTCGACCGGATCCTCGAGCTCGAGCCTCGGCGGCGGGTGGTCGGCATCAAGAACGTCACCATCAACGAGCCATTCTTTCAGGGACATTTCCCGGGCCACCCGGTCATGCCGGGTGTGCTGATCATCGAATCGATGGCCCAAGCGGGCGGGATGCTGCTCATGGACGAGCTTCAGTCCCCGGAAAACAAGGTCGTGTACTTCATGTCGCTCGATAATGTGAAATTCCGCCGCCCGGTCCTCCCCGGCGACCAGCTTCGCTCCGAAGTGGAGATGATCCAGTTCCGCGGCCGCACCTGTCGCATGAAGGGGATCGCGTACGTCGACGGGCAAGTGGTTGCCGAAGCGGAGATGCTCGCCCGCGTGATGGACCGATGAGCGCGGCGATCCATCCCACCGCCATCGTCGATCGCGGCGCCGAGCTTGGCCGCGACGTCGAGATCGGCCCGTTCGCGATCGTCGGCCCCGGCGTGACCCTGGCCGACGGGTGCCGGATCGGCGCCCGCGCTACGCTGGAGCGAAATGTGCGGCTGGCCTCCGGGGTACGGGTGGGAACCGGAAGCGTGGTCGGCGGCGACCCCCAAGACCTCAAGTACCGGAATGAGGAGTCTTGGGTGGAGGTCGGGAAGGACACCGTAATTCGGGAATTCACTACGATCAACCGGGGGACCGCCGCCTCCGGGGTCACCCGGGTCGGTACCGGCTGCTTCATCATGAGCTACGTCCACTTGGCGCATGATTGCCATATCGGCGACGGCGTGATCGTCGCGAACGGCACCCAGCTCGCCGGGCACGTGACGGTCCACGATCGTGCCTCGCTTTCCGGGCTCGTGGCGGTGCACCAGTTCGTCACCATCGGCTCCTACGCCTTCCTCGGCGGCTGTTCGCGGGTCAATCAGGATATCCCGCCGTATGTGAAGGCGGTGGGAAACCCGATCGAGCTCTACGGCCTCAACACGATCGGACTGCAGCGGGCCGGGTTTCCGCCCGAGACGATCGGCGCGCTGAAACGGCTCTACCGTCTGTTCTTCAATTCCGACCTCAACGTCTCCCAGGCCACCGACCGCGCCCGGGTTGAACTCCCTCCTCTCCCGGAAGTGGAGCAGTTCCTCGAGTTCCTCTCGAGGTCGCAGCGCGGCGTTCCGGTGTAGCGTGCGGCCCCTTCCGATCGGCGTCATCGGCGTCGGCGCGCTGGGGCGTCACCATGCGCGCCACCTGGCGGCGTCGCCGCTGGCCGCTCTGGTCGGGGTGCACGATACCGACGCCTCCCGAGGCCGTGAGGTCGCAAATCGGGTGGGCACCGAGTTCTACCCTGACCTCGACGCGCTGTTAGGCGACGTCGAGGCGGTGACGGTGGCGGTGCCGACGGGCGCGCACGCCGCCATCGGCCTCCAGGCGTTGCAGGGCGGGCGCGCCGTGCTGATGGAGAAGCCGCTCGCCGGTTCGCTCGAGGACGCCGATATGCTGGTCGCCGAAGCGGCGCGACGGGGCGTTCCCTTGCAGGTCGGGCATGTGGAACGCTTCAACGGGGCCATTCGGGCCGCGCGCTCCTACCTCGACGACCCGCGCTACGTCGAAAGCGACCGCCTGTCCCCGTTTCAGCTGCGGGGCACCGACGTCGCCGTGGTGCTCGATCTCATGATCCACGACCTCGACCTCATCCTGCACCTCACCGGCGGGGCGGAAGCGACCGAGGTCCGGGCGAGCGGCGTCGCCGTCCTGTCGCCGCATCTCGACATGGCCAACGCCCGTGTCGAATTCACCAACGGCGCTGTCGCTAATGTCACCGCGTCGCGCATGGCGCGGGAACGGGTGCGCCACCTGCGAATCTTTCAGCGCAACGGATATTTCTCGCTCGATCTTGCGGCCGGGAGCGGGGAATTCATGCGCTTGAAGGAGGGGTGGCGGGACGCCGGCGCCAACGGGCTGTACGACATCGTCGAGCGGATCGTGCTGGAGGCGCCTCGCGCGGACGCCCTCGCGCTCGAGCTGGAGAGCTTCGTCCGGTCGGTGCAGGGCGGAGGAGGGGCGGTGGTGACCGGCGCGGAGGGGCGAGCCGCCCTCGCGCTGGCGCTGCGAGTGACCGAGGCGGTGCGGCTCGGGGCCGCGTCGCTTCGGGCGGACCCATAGGTGGCCCCGCGCATCTTTCTCTCCGCCGGAGAGCCTTCGGGCGATCTGCATGGCGGGGCGCTGGTCACGGCGCTCCGGCGGCGGTGGCCAGACGCGCTGGTGGAATCGCTCGGGGGGCCGCGGATTCGCGCCGCCGGGGCCGTCATCCGCTTCGCGATGGAGCAGTACACCGTGATGGGGTTTGTCGAGGTGCTCGGGAAGGTGCCGGCACATCTGCGGCTGCTCCGGACGCTCGAATCCGACTTTGCCGCCGGGAAGTACGACCTGGCCATCTTGATCGACTATCCCGGCTTCCACGTCCGGGTGGCGGAAGCGGCTCGGCGGCATGGGGTCAAGGTCCTCTATTACATCGCGCCGCAGCTTTGGGCCTGGCGGCCGGGAAGGGCCAAGCGGCTCGCCGGCGCGGTCGACCGCTTGGCCGCGGTGCTTCCGTTCGAGCCGGCCTTCTTCACGAAGCATGGGATCGTCGCGGAGTACGTCGGTCATCCACTCCTCGATCGCGCTCCGCTGCCGGCTCGGGCTGTGGCGCGCCAGGCGCTCGGGTTTGCGCCGGACGAACGGGTGCTCGGGCTCTTTCCGGGGAGTCGCCACCAGGAAGTTCACCGGCTTTGGACCTCGTTCCGCGGCGCGGCGCTTCGGCTCCTCGACATGAGGGTCTGTGACCGCGTCGTCGTGGCGGGGACCGCCACCGGAGAGTATCCCGGGGCGGAGCGGTTCGTCGTGCACCGAGGTTTGCCGGACCAGGTCTTTGCCGCGGCCGACGCCGCGCTGGCCAAGTCGGGAACGACCACGCTCGAAGCGGCGCTCGCCGACCTGCCGATGGTGGTGGCGTACCGGGTCCATCCGCTCACTTCGTGGCTGGCTCGGCAGCTCATTACGGTGCCCTGGATCAGTCTGGTGAACTTGGTGGCCGAGGCTCCGGTGGTGGAGGAACTGGTCCAGAGCGACGCGTCGCCTGAGCGATTGGCCGCCGCCCGCGGCCCATCCCGGTCGAGGAGCGGCCCCACCGCGGCGGCGCAGCGGACGGGGCTGGCCGAAGTGCGAAGGCGGT
>JABFSM010000052.1 GCA_013140635.1 Gemmatimonadales bacterium | reverse complement strand
TTCGAAAACGTCACCGGCGCCGCCGACATCGCCTGGCTGCGCGACGCCAGCGTGAACCTGCTCTATCTCGACATGTCGAAGTGGCAGGACATTCGCGTCATCGACGACGAGCGGGTGGCGGACTTCATTCGCGAGGTTCCCGAGGCCCGTGGGGGGGCGCCGCTCACGCTCCAGTCCGGCATCGCGGTGGCGCGGCGGGCCGGTGCCGGCAAGCTGGTCATGGGCGACCTGCTCAAGATCGGGCCCAGGACGCAGGTGGTCGGCAAGGTGTTCGACGTCAAGACCGGCCTGCGGGTGCGGACCGTCAGGCAGGACGCCGCCACCACCGATTCGATCATGTCCGCGTTCGGACAATTGGCCCGGGCGGTGCTCAACGTGGCGCCCCCGGCCGGCACCAGCCTGGGCAGTATCGGCACCGGGTCGGTCAGCGCATATCAGTCGTACATGATCGGCGTCGGATTCCTGAATCGCTGGATGCTGGACTCCGCCCGCACCGCCTTTGGGCGCGCCCTGGCGCTCGATTCGAGTTTTGCGCTGGCCCATTACAAGCTGGCCACCGTCTACGGCTGGCAGACGCCGAACAGCGAGGAGGGGCCGCGCCACGCCGCGCTGGCGCTCCGGTACGGCGCCGCCCTTCCCCAGCGGGAGCGGAACCTCCTGCTGGGTGCCGCCGCCCTGACGGAACAGCGATACGCCGAAGCCTGTTCGGTCTTCAGCCGACTGCTCGCCGCGGATTCGACCGACGTCGAGGCCTGGTATAACCTCGGCGAATGCGCCTATCACGACCCCGCGGTGGTCCCGCTGGCCGGAGACACCACGCGATTCGTGTTTCGAAGCAGCTGGAACCTCATGCTCAAGGCGTTCCGTCACGCCCTCGAGCTCGACCCGACCTCACATCTGGCCTTCCAGCACATCCAGGACGCCCTGCTGACTCGGGTGCGCCAGGGCTGTCGCCTTCCGCCCGGGGTGGAGCGCTGCGGTTCCACCGGCGTGCTCTTTGAGGGCGTCCTCCAGCGGGATGCCGACTCTCTGCTGATCGCGCCGGTGAGCTTGGCAACCAGCACCGCCTCGCGCAGCGAGCAGTTGGTGGCGGCGCAGCGGCAGGGCGCCCGCCGCGCCAATCTCGAAGCGGCCAGGCAAGTCGCCGAGGAATGGCTTCGGGCCGGCCCCGGCGAATCACGACCCCGCCGGGCGTACGCCCGTATTCTCTTGCGGTTGGGCCGGGTGGCGGCGGCCGATTCGATCCTCCGCGGCGCGGGGACGGGGATCGTGGCGGGCGAATCGGCGGGGTACGTTCAGGACCGGATCGAGGCGGCGATCAAGCTCGGCAACCCCGCATTGGCGGGGAGCATTGCCGATTCGCTCCTTCGCGCCCTCGCCGGCGCTCCACCCAATCAGCGGAATGCCGCCGTCATCCTCAACGCCACCTTCGGCAAGGTCCGCGATCTCGACGAGATGATTCGCCTGTCGACGCCGGGGCAAGAGCTTGCCCGGCGCTACTTCACGTTGCAGGTGCGCGCGATTCTCGGGGTTCCATCGGACGGGATTCTCCCGCTCGAAGACTCGCTCGCCCGGAGTGTCGTCGGGCTGCAAGACGCCAAGCGGGCCGCGGTCACGTTGGCGGGGTCGCTGCTCTTTCTGGAGCCCGGCCTGCGGGGCGGGCGCTGGCCGGTCGCCGATACCGCCAGCACGGATCCGCGCATCGCGCTGGTGTCGCATTTGGCCCGGAGCGATCGTGCCCGCGTGCGGAGCGCCTTGGCGGGCTACGATTCGGCCGCCGCCGAGCGGCAGAACGAACCCGACGGCGGGCTCGCGCTGGTCGGGGCGTTGGTCCATCTGGCCGTGGGAGATTCGATCGGGGCCCTCCGGCTTCTGCGCCGCTTCCACGACGGTTCCTGGGCCCTTTCCCCGATCGGTGATCAACCGGCGACGGGGTTCGGCTTCGAGGCGATGCTCTGGCCGAGGATGTTCCTGCTCCTCGGAGATCTCGAGGCCGCCGCCGGGCGGAAGGACCAAGCGGCCCACGCCTACCGCATGTTCATCGGGTTCTGGCAGCACGCCGACCCCGAACTGCAACCTATCGTGCAACGAGCCCGCGAGGCGCTGACCCGCCTAGGTAGTTAGGCGGCGTGGCCGAGATGCGAGTCCGTTCGCGCGGGATCGGCTGGTGGGAAGGGTACTTCACCCTGCAGCCCCGCCATCTGATCTGGTACGGCGTGGTCCTCGCCGCGATCCTCGTCGTCGCCGCGATCGGGGGAGCGGAGGTCGGGCCGTCCAGCGTCGCCCGGCTGCTGGTCGCCGAAGCCGCCATCGGCACCATGTGGGTATTCGCGCGGCAGGGGGCCTCGCGGGCCGCGGCGATCTTGGTGGTGGCCTCCTTCTGGCTGGTCATCGCCACCGCCACCGCCGGCGCCGGCGGTTTCGCGCCGATCAACTACCTCACCTTCGGGGTGGTCGTGGTCATCGCCGCCCTCCTCCTCGGAGGCGGCGCCGCCATCCTCGTCGCGGCCCTAACGCTCGGCCTCGGCGCCATCATCCCCCCGGGCGACTTCGGGCTCGGCTCCACCCTGCCGCTGCCGGTTCGGGCGGGCATGGGCTACACCGTCGTCATTCTCTTCCTGATGATGGCCCAGCAGGCCATGCGCGACGCGGTGCTCCGCCACGCCGAATCGCTCTCACTCCTGCGCGCCACCCTCGAGTCGACGGCGGACGGGATCTTGGTGACCGATATGCAGGGGCGTGTCACCGGCCACAACCGGAAGTTCCTCGAGCTCTGGCGCATGCAGGCCGACCAAGTGGCGGACGGCGCGGTCGAGCACCTGGCCGCCGCGGTGCGCGATCAGGTGAAGGATCCCGACGCCTTCGAGGAGAATACCCGCCGGCTCTACCTGCGGCTGGACGAAGTCGCCATGGACATGGTCGAGTTTCGCGACGGGCGGGCCTACGAGCGGTACTCTCAGCCGCAGCGGCTCGACGGACGGACGGTGGGCCGGGTCTGCAGTTACCGGGACGTGACCGAACGCCGTCAGGCGGAGGCGGCCAAGGGGCGGCTCGAAGGGGAGCTCTTCCAGGCGCAGAAAATGGAGGCGCTGGGGCGCCTCGCGGGCGGAATCGCCCACGACTTCAACAACATCCTCACCGCGATCGTCAGTCACACCGAGATCGCCAAGATCGACTCCGAAGGCCAGCCGGCCCTGGTCGAAAGCCTCGACGAAGTGCTCCGCGCCGCGTACCGGGCGCGCGATCTCGTCGGTCAGATCCTGGTGTTCAGTCGCACGCGGGCGCATGAGCGAATTCCCATCCGCCTGCTGGCCCCGGTCGAAGAGACCCTGCGCCTTCTCCATTCGACCCTGCCGAAGTCGATTGCCCTGGAGCTGGTGCCGCCCGGCCAGGATGAAACGGTGTTCGCCGATCCGACCCAGGTGCATCAGGTTGTCATGAACTTGGTGGTGAATTCGGCCCACGCCATCGGGGAACGGAACGGTCGTATCGTCGTGCGGCTCGCCCCGATCAGCGTCGGGCCCGGTCCGGTGGTGCCGGCGCCCGGCCTGCAGGTGGGGCGGTACATGGCGCTCTCGGTGGAGGACGACGGAGCGGGGATGGATGCCCCGACGCTGGCTCGCATTTACGAGCCGTTCTTCAGTACCAAGGCGCCGGGCAAAGGAACCGGGCTCGGCCTAGCGATGGTCCACAGCATCATGCGGAACCATCACGGCGGCATCGGTGTGGAAAGCGCGCCGGGACAGGGAACGACCTTTCGGGCCTTCTTCCCGGTTCATCAGATGGGCCAAGAGACTAGGACCGTCGAAGTACCGGTGGAGCTGCCGAGCGCCGGCCGGGGGGAGCGGGTTCTCTTGGTGGACGATGAGCCATCAGTCGTTCTTGCCGTGGGGACCCTGCTCAGGCGTGCCGGCTACGACGTTCGGACCGAGACCGATCCGACCACCGTGCTGGCCCTCCTCACGGCCGACCCCTCCTCTGTCGATATCCTGGTCACCGATCTGAGCATGCCGGGTATGGGCGGGATCGAATTGGCCAGTCGAGTGACAGCGGTCAGGCCAGACCTCCCAATTGTTCTTGCCACCGGGTGGGACCAGGGCCTGAGTCCGGATCAGCTCCGAAAGCTCGGAATCCGGGCCCTGATTCAGAAACCATACACCAGCCACCGCCTTGCCGTCGTGCTTTCTTCGGTCCTTCATGGGCATAATTCGATGCCGCCGATAGCGTCGGGCGATGGCCCGGCCGTTCATTAATTTTTCATAATCAGCTTAGCCGGTCGACTTGCCGATAGGGCCACCAATAAGGTGTTGGTGCCCCGGTTGACGGTAACGCCCGAGTGAGCTAAAATATGAGTCTGTCACAATCTGCGTGCTTTTGGCTGGCGTAGCTCAATCGGCAGAGCAGCGGTTTTGTAAACCGCAGGTTGGGGGTTCGAGTCCCTTCGCCAGCTCCAGTGTCGCAGTGGATACCGTGGAACTTCGGAACCCCGCTCAGTGGGCGGGGTTCCGTGTCCCCGGCTACAAGTGACGAACGCGGTGGGGTGGCCGAGTGGCTAATGGCAGCAGACTGTAAATCTGCCGGGCACTGCCCTACGAAGGTTCGAATCCTTCCCCCACCATCGGGCGCGCGGGTGTAGCTCAGTTGGTAGAGCATCAGCCTTCCAAGCTGAGGGTCGCGGGTTCGAGTCCCGTCGCCCGCTTTACGGTGCGTCGCTCGCGTAGCTCAGTTGGTAGAGCGCATCCTTGGTAAGGATGAGGTCAGCGGTTCAATCCCGCTCGCGAGCTCTGCGGTGAGGGCGGTGGTGGTAGTTGGAGATTGTCGTTCGCTATTCGCTATGCGCTATTGGCTATTCGCCAACGGCGTGGGCGCAGAGCGGGTAGCGAATAGCGAGTAGCGCATAGCGAATAGCCATACAGGGGAACCGACACATGGCGAAGGCCAAATTCGACCGGACGAAGCCGCAC